>NZ_RYDO01000016.1:0-61204 GCF_003984855.1 Flavobacterium sp. GSP6 | reverse complement strand
TTTTACGCACTTGTTTCATATGTTAAAATTAAGGTTTTATTCTTAACTTTTTATGCAGGTAAAGTTAGCAAGTCCAGGAGCCCCCGCTATACAGACTGGTATGTGAAAAAAGCTTTATTTATTATTTCTTCGGGATTCACATAATTCAGCATATTCGTCACTCAATAACCAATCAATCATTTCTGGGCTATATTTATTCGATACTGTTTCTTCAGATGGATCTTCGTAAATTTCTTCAACTGGTGGTTTTGCTTTAAAAATTAATCTAAACAGCCAAACTAAGAGCATACCGATTAACAACAACGCCCCAGCTGCAATACATGCCAACAAATTAATTATAGCGAAAAAGAAACCGAAGATACTGATATCTCCAGGTAAACTTCTCGCAGCGCTAGCGCGAAAACCTTCGGCTAAGTACCCCGCAAATAAATTATATTGGGTTTGTGATCGCATGCTCCCGTCAATCGGGACCCCATTAAAATTATGATTCGAAATATTTCCCATAATTCAGATTTAGTATAAATGAACCTAAATATAGGCAAAATCCTCCAGAATTCAAAGTAAACATCTGATTAATATCTCGTTAATAATGAAATATTTTCTTTCCGTATTCAAAGAAATTACTTCTAGGTAAAAAAGAGTTAGTCTAATAATACCTGGTATCCCTCGTAACCGTTCTAAACTTATCAATAATCGTCGATCCGTTTAAGTTATTTCAAAAAATCCCAATCTTCGTTTTTAAGACCTCCCTTTGAAATGTAGAATAATCCAGCTTCATATCTATTGTAAGGCTCGACATCAACTCTATCATAGCGAAAATAAGTTGTGATATCCTTGGTAATCTCTTCAAGTATCTTTTTGTTTTCTACATGCAACACGAAATGATTATGATACCCAACTCGATTTGTAAATGCTTCAGTCACAAAGAACATACGGAAACTTGAATGACCACTATATTTCAAAATTAACGCCTCAAACAACCCATGCATTTGTTTAAAACAGCTTTTTTTATTTCTCTCGGCCCTATACGCTACCGTTATAAATAATGACCATTCCATTCCGTATAACACACTAGGCATACTATTCCGATCTACTAAACAATCAAGTAAATTTTTCATCTGGTGATTTTCTTTTTTTAATATTTTATTCTCGCTGAACATTACCTCACTGTTGAAATATTTAGCGTGATCACAAGGAAAAACTCTCTTTCCATTTTTAAGTTTTGTCTCTGCAAATAAATCTTCATCTTTCTTGTAAAATCTATAAATTTTACTTTTACTGCACTTGGTGTTTTTAATAAACTCCTTTAAATTCTCAAACTTCATTCTTTTTTCTATTATTGATTAGATACAAGATGTATACAAGGGCAAGCATCTATTATATAAATAGCGAACTATCTGAAAAAGTGTAGCTTTTCGGGACTTTTTTTTAAAAAATAATTTGAGGTAATAAAATATATCCGTTCCAAAATGACACGGTTAGAGGTTAAAATTTGGAAATAGGTAGGAAATATAGAAAAACTACTGTTTGTACCACTGATACAAACATCCAGAAAAAAGGTTTCATTTGGCCATAAATTCCCGCCAGCACTGACATGGCGATTAGAATACAATAAAATCATTAAAACAATTAAATCCACAATGTAAAATGACGGGGTGATAAAACGTTCAGATACAATAGGTCTTTATAGGTCCTTTGAAAGGGTTATACTATATGTAATTACATTAAAAGATAGTTTTGAGTTCCTCTAATTCATCAATAATAACTATCTTGTCCCTGTATTACATTTATAAAATAAATTAATTTCCCCCAGTTTGGGTTTGAAAAATAGTAACTTTATAAATAAATAATATGACATTTGGCTAAAGCGAAAGAAATGGTGGATAGCATATATCTCTGGCAGAATCAGCTGTCAAAGATGCTATTCAAGAAATAAGGAATATGGTTACATAACTTCCGAATTAAAAAAATATAATAATCGATTAGGGTTTAAATCAAATCGCACTATTAATTTAGATTGGGATTTTATTCAAAAATTATGTGACGAATATATTTTAGCGAATTATAAGATAGATACCACCTCATCAACTTCTAAAGGAATAATAATTGAAACTGCAATAACAAATAGTGATGAAATCATGCCAGCAATGGTAAAAACAACAATTGATTCATTAAAAGTCGCAAAACTTCTCGATGCTAACATAGTTACACCAATAATGGCTACAGAAGAAATCACAACGAGTAAGGAAGTTGTTCCAGTTACAATTAATAAAATAGTGACTGAAGAAACACCACTTAAAACCGAAGTTAAAAGGGATAAAAAAATTAAAGAAGAATTAGAATAAAGATTTGAAATAATAAAACGTAAAATGTTAAAATTGAACAATTCGACTACTTCAATGAAATATCAGAATTGGAAAAAATATCAAATGAATATTCAACAGATGAATTAAATGAAGCTCTTGATATGTATGAAAATAATATAGAAAACAATTAGTCTCGATATAGATTCACCACCATTAAGATATATTTTTATCAAAAATTAAATTTCTTATAAACTAATCCTTAATTGGAAACTGTAAAATAGAAAATAATTGTTTACGATTGTTTTACGCTGGTAATTAATCAATCCTTAATTTTTATTCAATCTTTTTCAAAGAGATCAGACGAATTTTCGTCTCACCTTATCCCATTATATTACAGATTGTTACTTTAAAAAAAATATAAAGATCAAATTAACAATAATTTTAATATAGTAATTCCTGTCCCTCCACATCGGAGAAGTCAAATTTTGAAAAATCAAATGTTTTATAAAATTAGACTCTGGTCTATTGTAGTTGGTTCTAATGTTCCTTTTCCCTTCAAGAAATTATTTTCTAAAATATAAAGTTCTTCAATAATTTTATTTGTTTCATTAACAAGATGTAAAGAGAAAATATTCGAAACTTAACATGAAATTATAATTTGTAAAGCTCATATCCACTGCAGCGGACAAAGGAAATAATAACCGATTCATATTAATTAAGGACTACCTTAATTGCCTTTTTCAATATGTTAATTCTCTTTGCTGCTGAATTGTTCAGCGGATCGGAGATGTGCTTTTGGGTCCTGTACGGGTGCGGAATTTCAAAAAATATTTTCTTGAATTCATGGATGCTTTTTTGCATCGAATGAGTTTCCTGATGTTTGCTGAAAACCACTTCTAAACCACCATGATTGGCATAAACGTGCTGCAAACTTCTGATGAAACTAGCAAAATCCTGTCCGTTGAAAGTGCGGTGTACAAACAATTCCAATTGTTCCAAATCATTTTCTGTATGTGACATGACAAAATCATACGGTGCATTTCCCATTAAATCCATCATGCGATGTGAATTTTTGATAATCATCTTACGGTTTCCCCAAGCAATGGTAGCGCTGAGAAAACCGGCAATTTCAATGTCTTCTTTTTGTGAAAACAAATGCGGGATTTGTACCGGATCACTTTCTATGAAATCGAGTGTGTTGTATTGTAGGACTTTTTCGTCGAGGAAATCTTTAAGTTCTGATGGATTCATTATAGAGGATGACTTTGGATACTAATTTGTTTTAGGAAGTACAGCTAGTTCTTTCAAGGTATAGCCCAGATAGAAACGGCATCCTTTTTATTTTTTCTTTAAAAATAAAAAGATAGAGTGTATAGCTGGAAATAGCTCCTAATTACTAATCAAACCGTCTACCATTATTAGTTTTCTGTCGGCCATATTGGCTAATTCCTCGTTGTGTGTCACAATTACAAACGTTTGTCCCAGTTCATCACGCAGTTTGAAAAATAATTGATGTAGGTTTTCAGCAGAAGCCGTGTCTAGATTCCCGGAAGGCTCATCAGCAAAAATGATAGCAGGTTTATTAATAAGCGCTCTGGCCACCGCCACACGTTGCTGTTCCCCGCCGGAAAGCTCGTTGGGTTTGTGATTCATTCTATGGGAAAGACCAAGATAAGTCAGTAGTTTTTTAGCTTCAATTTCCGTTTCAACTTTGGGCTTATTAGCAATGAAAGCAGGAATGCACACATTTTCTAATGCGCTAAATTCTGGTAACAATTGGTGAAATTGGAATATAAAACCTAAATTTAAGTTTCTGAATTTGGATAAGTTTTTGTCATTCATCGTCAGAATGTCCTCATTGTTGATGCGTAATTCAATTCCGTTTTCAAGGCTTGGCTTGTCTAAAGTACCAAGGATTTGTAAAAGTGTTGTTTTTCCGGCTCCTGAAGCACCAACGATAGAGACAATCTCTCCTTTTTGAATATGTAAATCAACTCCTTTCAACACATGGAGTTGATCGTAATATTTATGTAAATTTTTGGCTTGTATCATTATAATCTATTTTTACAAAGAAACAAAGATTTTCATGATTATGAATTGGAACACCGTTTATTTTCCTTTGACAAACTATAAACTTTAGTTAAGAGTGGATATTCACAACGATTTAATGAATAAATTTGATCTTAAATCATAGGTTATGAATAAAATAATTGGGATTTTTTTAGCACTATTGCCTTTTTCATTTTGTGCAAAAGAAAAAAATAGTACTTTGCCTAAAAGTATAGAAACAAAAAATATGGAAATACAAAACAAAATGGAAGTGGCAACCTTTGCGGGAGGTTGTTTCTGGTGTACCGAAGCAGTTTTTTTACAACTAGACGGCGTGAGCAAGGTAGTTTCAGGATATATAGGCGGAAACACAGTAAATCCTACATATCAGCAAATAGGTACTGGTGACACTGGTCATGCCGAAGCGATTGAAATTACGTTTGATCCTAATAAAATAAGTTTTGGAGAGCTATTGGAAATATTCTTTGCCACACATGATCCTACAACTTTGAACCGTCAGGGGAATGATATTGGGACGCAATACCGAAGTGAAATTTTTTACCACAATCCTTTCCAGAAACAGTTATCCGAGGATTATATGGCTTTGATGACTACTGAGAACACATTTGGAAAACCAATTGTTACTAAAATTTCATCAGCAACGAAGTTTTATGTAGCGGAGGATTACCATCAAAACTACTACAATCAGAACAAAACACAAGGATATTGCAGTTATGTGATCACACCCAAAATTGATAAATTAAAAAAAATATATCAGGATAAACTCAAAAAATAATTGGCACTAGAGATTTGTACGCATTCCAAAATAAAATCAAAATTTTATGACAGAACAGGTGTCCGTTAGCGCAGAAAGCAGTAAGACCAGAAATCTCTTTTTAGGAATTCTGTTTGATGCCATCGGTATGCTTTCGTTCGTTGTTCCTTTTATAGGGGAGTTTTCAGATGTAATTTGGGCTCCTCTAGCCGGTTTTTTGATGACATGGATGTATAAAGGAACAATTGGACGGGTAGGAGGAGTGATTACTTTTCT
Source organism: Flavobacterium sp. GSP6 (assembly GCF_003984855.1). Lineage (NCBI taxonomy): Bacteria > Pseudomonadati > Bacteroidota > Flavobacteriia > Flavobacteriales > Flavobacteriaceae > Flavobacterium > Flavobacterium sp. GSP6. The sequence continues at coordinate 55,798 of NZ_RYDO01000016.1, read as the reverse complement.
GGAAGAAATTTTACCGTTTTCGGATTTTATTCCCACCTTTACCTTAACTTGGATTTACAAGTATGTAATTAAAAACAAAAACGCCTCGTAATTCGAGGCGTTTTTAGTTATTTCTTAAAAATAAATTCTAATCCCATGCGTTTAAGCATCTTTTTTTCGAAAGTCCAAAAGAATTTGAACTGTCCGAACAAAAAGCCTATTAACACTAATAATACTTGATAGATGGGGAAAATTAGAACTAACCGAACAGGAGTAAACCAATGCCCTAATTCTTCGGAAGTAATTCCCAGCCAAAAACAAAAAGGTTCGGACAACCATGCCGATGCGGATCCGGTTATTGCAAAAACAATAAATATAAGGGTAAGTTGGAAATTAGTTTCAATCCCCCAACGCTGTTTCAGTTTGTTCATTTTTATTTATAATCAATACAAAGATAGTGACATTATCTGATGGGGACAAAACCAAAGAATTTTTGTTTATGCGTGTTTTGAAAATAAATCATATAATTGTAGATCAAATAATTTACTTCATACCCATAATCAATGTTATGGTCATAATTGATTGTCAATTCATACAAATTGGGATCATAGCGTTGCGGTTGCAACACCCGACTGTTCCATTCCATCACATAAAGTTGGTTTTTGCTTTCCAAAAAAGGTTGGGAATGATAATTTCTTGGAAAAGCCCTTGAGTTAAGCCAAAGGCTAAAACCAGGATCAATAATTATCACCTCGTATTCCAGTTCCTCATTTGCAATACGAACTGTGTCGCCTTGAGCGGCAACAGATTTCTCGGTACTTGGAAATGCAGTTTTAGAAGATGTGCATCCCAAAATCACACAAAAAATGACGATAATGATGCAGTAACTTTTTTTCATGATAAAAAATTGAATTATAAAGTTACGAAAAACAAATCATTGATTGGTAGGATTTTAAACAAAAAAAGAGGCTGTTTGTATCAAACAGCCTCTCATTAAATATTTAATTTGAAAATACTAACCTAATATGCTAATAATTTGGGAAGCTAATTCAGTCCCAATTCTATCTTGTGCTTCTCCTGTTGCCGCTCCAATATGTGGAGTCAACGAGATTTTATGATGCATCAAAATAGCCATTTCAGGAGTTGGTTCATTTTCAAAAACGTCTAATCCTGCAAATAATACTTTTCCGCTGTCTAATGCTTTTACTAATGCAACTTCGTCAATAACACCGCCACGGGCACAGTTTACAATTCCTACACCCTCTTTCATAATAGCAAGTGCTGCCTCTCCAATGATGTAACCATCTTGTGCAGGAACGTGTAACGTAATGAAATCAGCTTCTTTGAATAAAGATTCTAATGATTGAGAAACGATTGTGGTCGTGATGGATTGTCCGTCAAAAAATTCGACTTTAACATCTACTTGCGGGATAAAACTATCGGCAGCAATCACTTTCATTCCTAGTCCTAACGCCATTTTAGCGGTAGCCTGACCAATACGGCCAATTCCAACAATTCCCAGTGTTTTTCCTCTTAGTTCAATTCCGTTCGCATAAGCTTTCTTCAAACCATCAAAGTTGGTATCTCCTTCAAGCGGCATATTTCTGTTCGAATCATGCAAGAAACGAACGCCGGAAAATAAATGTGCAAAAACCAATTCAGCCACTGATTCTGAGGATGAAGCTGGAGTATTAATCACGTGAATCCCTTTGCTTTTAGCATAATCCACATCAATATTATCCATACCTACACCACCACGACCTATGATTTTCAGCCCTGGGCAAGCGTCAATGATATCTTTCCGAACTTTAGTTGCACTTCGTACCAAGACCACACTTACATTATTTTCGTTTACAAAATTAGCCACTTGTTCCTGTGCTACTTTTGTTGTTATCACTTCAAATCCACCTTTTTCTAAAGCTAGAATTCCACTTTTAGAAATTCCGTCATTGGCTAATACTTTCATTTGTATTTTATATTTAAAGATTGAAAAATTTAAAGATTCAATCTATGTTGTTTAATGTAGTGATTGATTAAAAATTGATTTTTCAAATCTTTAAATCATTCAATATTTTAATTTTTAAATTCCTTTTTCCAAAGCCTGCATTACATCCACTAATACTTGAACACTTTCTAACGGGAGTGCATTGTACATAGAAGCTCTGTAACCACCTACTGAACGGTGTCCGGGCAAACCTGAAATTCCCGCTGCTTTCCACATTGCATCAAATGTGGCAGCATATGCTTCATCATTTAATAAGAAAGTAGCATTCATGTTCGAACGATCTTTAACAGCTGCAGCGCCTTTGAATAATGGGTTTCTGTCAATTTCTCCGTAAATCAACGCTGCTTTTGCATTGTTTATTTTTTCAATAGCGGCAATACCACCAAGATTTTTCAACCATTGTAAGGTCAACAAGGAAGCATAAACCGGAAAAACAGGGGGTGTATTGTACATACTTTCTGCTTTGATATGTTTAGTGTAATCCAACATGCTTGGGATTATTCTACCACTTTTACCCAAGATTTCTTCTTTTACAACAATCAGGGTAGTTCCTGCTGGTCCCATATTTTTTTGGGCTCCGGCATAAATCAAATCAAATTTAGAAAAGTCTAATTGTCGTGAAAATATATCAGAGCTCATGTCACATACAATTGGCATGTCCAATGCCGGGAATTCCTTCATTTGTGTACCAAAAATAGTGTTGTTACTCGTGCAGTGAAAATAATCAGCATCTGCTGGTACTGCGTATCCTTTTGGAATATGATTGTAATTTTCGTCTTTTGAGGAAGCAACAACTACTGTGTCACCAAAAAGCTTAGCTTCTTTTATAGCACCAGCTGCCCAGGTTCCGGAATCAAGATACGCCGCTTTTCCGCCCTCTTTCATCAAGTTATAGGGAGCCATAATAAATTCTAGACTCGCTCCGCCTGCCAGAAATAAGGCGCTGTAGCCTTTGCCTTCAAGTCCTAAAAGTTCAATAACCAGTGTTCTCGCTTCGTCCATAACGGCAACAAAATCCTTGCTTCTGTGTGATATTTCTAAAAGGGATAATCCGGAATCATTAAAATTTAAAATAGCTTGTGCTGATTTTTCAAAAACTTCTTGCGGTAAAATACAAGGTCCTGCGCTGTAGTTGTGTTTTTTCATGGTGTAGTTTATGTCCAAAAAATTAAAGTGCAAATTTCGACAATAGGAGTTTAAAAAACGTTAATTAATTCGGAATAATTGTACTTTTTTCAGCTATATTGTTAACAAAAACGAAATAGTATCGGTATTATCTGCATAATTCCATAATTGGGGATTTTGAGTTTGTCCAAAAGCCACATTGTCATCAATCGTTCTATCCGCTACAACACATTGTATTTGCTCACTTTCTAATTTTAATTTTGTTTTTAATTCATTAATGTCGTCATAAAACTCATAAAAGACACTTGAAATTGGCGAGGCATGACTTTGATCTTCTTTTAAAGTCAGAAATCCATTGTCCAGTAATTTGAAATTACTCATCAGAAAAACCGCCTTATTGTAATCGTAATTGTTAGCATATTTTTCGTAATGAATGACGTCTTGGTACACAAATATGGCTTCAAAAAACGGAACAAACGAATATCCTTTTGGCACAAAAAGTTTAGAAACATTGCGGCAACCCAATCCGAAATAGCGAAAAATATCTTCGCCTAAAGCAGTAAGTTGTTCTTGGGTTTCATTTCCGGTTAAAACCGCTACTGAATTTCTGCTTTTTCTAATAATAGACGGTTTGTCTTTAAAATAATATTCAAAATAACGGGCTGTGTTGTTGCTTCCTGTGGCAATAACGGCATCAAAATTCTCTAATTTTCCATCTACAAAGGTAATATTCTTAGCTAATCCTGGTTGTACTGCAATGATGTATTTAGCTAAAAAAGGTAATAAATGCTGGTCATTTGACGATGTTTTAACCAACACATTATTTCCTGTAATTAGAACCGATAGAAAATCGTGAAAACCCACCAACGGAATATTTCCGGCAAGAATTAAGGCGATGTTTTTAGATTCTTGTATTGGAATAGTATAACTGGAAAGCCATTGGTTTAAGTTCTTTTCTGTCAGAGCTTCTGCCCAAGAATGTATCGAGAAATAGACGTTTTCTGGGGTGTACCAGCCATTATGCGATTGCGATAATTGTATCAAGTCAACAAAAGCATCAAAAAACGCTTCGTTGTGCAAAACAGTCGGATTTTTTAACGTGTTGTTTTCGGAAAACTGACTTAAAAATTTCCCTAATTCAACAAAAACACTTTTTTTTGTTTCTAATGTCATAATGTTTGCTTATGAATAGTTTTGATTGTAATTTTGCACAAAAATAAGCATAATTATGTCGAAAGTCAAAAGTCCTAATGTCAAAAGAACATTTGATATTTTACCTTCGATATTTTGACTTTAAAACAATAAAAAGATGGCAATTATTATAACAGACGAATGTATCAATTGTGGTGCTTGTGAGCCCGAGTGTCCAAATACCGCAATATATGAAGGAGCAGACGATTGGAGATACAAAGACGGAACAAAACTGAAAGGGAAAGTGATTTTGCCTGATGGGTCCGAAGTAGATTCCGATGAAGCTCAAACTCCAATTTCTGACGAAGTGTATTATATTGTACCCGGAAAATGTACGGAGTGTAAAGGATTTCACGATGAGCCACAATGTGCGGCCGTATGCCCGGTAGATTGCTGTATTCCGGATGACAATCATGTAGAAAGCGAAGAGACTTTACTGAACAGACAAGCGTTTTTACACAACGAATAGCAAATAATTTTGTATTGATATAAATCCTGAGTCTGATGCTCGGGATTTTTTTTCTATTTTTTTCGTGCAACAATAACATACGTATCGTAAGCGTAGGTTTTTCTATCGATGGTTTGAATGATTTCAAAGTCATTTAAATATAAAAATAGTTGTATTTCGTTTAAGGTAAAAACACGAACGGTAGAAAAATCATCGGCAATTATTTCTTTTTTATCATTTTTCATGGTGTAATAACGAGCTGTCCAATCCAGCATAAAATTTTCTAAGGCAGTTGTTATCCACTTGCTGTTGCGATAGTAGTCTATTCCTTGGTAGGTAGCTTCGTGAAGTGTCACAGGATTTTCTTTAATAAAAGGGATAAATCTATTAGCATCTATAAAGTCAAAAATGAGAATTCCCTCTTTACTCAGGTTTTTATAAATAGAACAGAACGTATTATTTAGATCTTGATTTGTTATCAAATAACTGGTAGAGCGTCCCGTAATTAATATGGAATCAACAGGTTTTTGTAGTTTAAAATCCCTCATGTCTCCCAGAATAAAAATCCCATTTTCATTTCTTTTTTTGGCAATTGCAATCATACTTTGGCTGTAATCCAAACCAATATAATCGATGTAATTTTGTAAAAACCGTTTGGCTAGATTGCCTGTTCCACTGCCAATTTCCAAAACTGTTTTGCACTCGTGTTCCTTAATTAAATTGGTATAGAATTGATATTCTGCATCATAATCAATAAAGGTTTGGTACATGGCGTCAAAAATTGAGGCCATTTTTCCATCATAAAGATTTGCCATGATAAGGTGTTTTAAAGACTAAATTTAGGGAGAATAAATGATATAAAAAAAGGGTTGTCTCAAATTAAAAATAAACCAGTCACTATTGTTTGTATTTCGAATTGGGAAAACCTATGATTTCCAAAGATCTATTTCACTCTCAAGGAGGTGAATTTGATAAAAAGTAAAAAGCAGCGATGGAATAGGAATTTCTTTCTCCCGGAATAACTTCTTGTTTTTCGTATTTGGTTGTGCTTTGAGGATAATTTGATGTATACTCACTTCAATTACTTCGTGAAATAGATGGCCTAGCGGCACTAAGTCTTGTCTTGAAGAAGGCTAAAGCTTTATTTGCTTTTGATGAAAGGCTTTAAAAACAGGTTTTTGAAATTACATAGTATGGATTAAAAACCAGAAAATCGTAAAAATAGAATGCTTATTCTGTTAATTTGAATATATAAATAGGCTGTCCTTTTGAGATAGCCTATTTATATTGATCCAAAAAAGGAATTAGTTATACTTTTCCTAAGGTGTATAATTGTTCCATTGTAGGAGTCAAACTTCCGCCTGCGGGTTCTAATGTAATTCCAAAGGCTTCCGCTTCATTAGCATTATTTACTGCAAATAATTTTTGTTCATTTACATCAAAATCTTCTAATAATCCAATGCTGGTAGGAGTCAGCGGACTTAATTTTAACGCCCAAACCTGATATACCATTCCTTCTGGCGGTTCTGGCAAGCCTGCAGCATCAATATAAACCACTTTGGTGTCTTGATTCCAGTATACTTTTGCAAAGGATTCCGGAGCTACAGTTTGCCCTCCAAGAGCTACTACTGTATTTTTAGTATCCCTTACTACGGCTAAACTCGTTTCAATTGTTGTATTTTTTAATTTTAAGACATTAAATTCTTTTTCTAATTTAGCTTTCTCAATTGCTGTAGTAGCAACTTGTGTATTGGTCTGATCCAGTTGATTGTATTGGTACCCAATACCAACTAATAATAGTATAGCTGCAGCCCAACCAATGTACTGAGCTCTATTGTTAGTAGGTTGTAATGGTATGACTTGAGCATGTTTAAGTTCTAGCTTTTCTTTTATTTTTTCGAAATTAGCTACAGAATGAAAGGGTGAAAAGCTGGATGATATAGCAATAATCGCTTTCTCAATAGCAATAATTTCTGCATTTATTTCCGGACTGTTTTTCGCCATAGTGGTAACTTCTTCGTTTTCGGGTTCACTCAGTAAACCGTAAACGTAAAGCTCCAGAATTCCTGATTCAATATATTCTTTTGTTTCCATTATACTTTCAAATAATTTCGTAGATCATTAATACAATTTCTATTTTGTGTTTTTACAGTTCCTAAAGGTATTGCCAACTCATCCGAAGCTTCCTGCTGGGTGTAACCTTTAAAAAAAAGTAAATCTATTATTTGAATACATTTTGGTTTCAGTCTTTTTACAAATTCCTGCAACCCTATTGTATCCACTTTGTCAGACAGTTTGTTGCTGTCTTCAAAATGATTTACGAAATTATCTGAAGAAAGGTTTTTTTGACTGTTATTAAAATTTTTAGAACGTAATTTATCAATAGAGGTATTTCTGGCAATATTTAGAATCCATGTGTAGAACCGACCTTTACTTTCGTGATAGGAATCAATGTTTTTCCAGATTTTGACAAATACATCCTGAAGTACATCTTCAGCTTCTTCTCTGTTTTTTACGAGAACATTGATCACGGAAAATAAGCTTTTCGAATACATATCATATAGATGTGTAAATGCCCTTTCATCTTTCTTGTAAATTAAGACTAACAATTCTTCTTGGCTCATACTATTTTTTATTTATCTCTTACAAATTTATACAATCTTACTTTACAATTGACCTTTTTTATGATTAGTAATACCAAAAAAAATAATTTTTAAAATAATTGAATTTTATTTAAGTATTTAAAATATTGATTGTAAGTAACTTAAATAAAAGTCTATTTTTTTTTAGGGTTAAAAAAAACCAAATCAAGTACAATCCCGTAAATGCTTGTATAACCTTTTAAATTTATAATAAAATGAAAAAATCAAAAATGATTTTAGGTCTTTCGCTAGTGGCGGTTTCAGGCTTAATTTTAGTAGCTGCGGATCACATTGATGCTCCTGCTACAGCATCGGGTGGTGCAAATGATATTACTGACGTGTACGCTTTTCAAGGGCAAGACACTAATAATTTAGTTTTTGCTGTAAATACACAAGGCTTGTTAAGTCCAAATGCAACTGGTGCTGCAAAATTCGATGAAAACACAATGATCGAAATTAATATTGACAACAATGGTGACAATGTTGAGGATTTAGTGATCCAAGCTATCAAAAGAGATGACAAGATGTATTTCTTTGGTCCGGTAGCTCCAGGTACTCCAGGAACTTCAAGCACGATTAAAACGGCTGCTGCCTCAGGAAGTGTTACCATATCTTCTTATGGAGCTGCTGCATTAACGGCAGAGAATAATGGAATGAAATTTTTTGCAGGACCAAGAGACGATCCCTTCTTTTTTGACTTAGGTCAATTTAAAGCTATTCTTGCTGGTACAGCAACTGGATTCAAGAATCCTGGAACAGATACTTTTGCAGGGACTAATGTGCTTTCAGTAGTTGTAGAAGTTCCTAAAGCAATGCTAGGTACTTCAGGAACAGTAAATGTTTGGGCAGAAACCAAGAAAAAACAATAACTATTTTAATTTTAAAGTATGAAATCGGAATCTACGATTTTTAAAATAACTAAATACAAACGTCATGAGTAAAACAAATAAATTCAAAATTATAACAATCGCATTAATAACTGCAGTTGTTTCGGTAAATTGTGATAATAACGATTCAGATTCTGTTTCTGAACCAAGTATTAATTTCACAGGTACTTTTGTACAGCAAGATCAAATGGCTAGACCGGCAATAAACACTGTATTTATTGCTTCAGGATCTCCTAAAGATGAATTTAACGGTACCATTCCTTCAGCAATGGGTGCTAAATATCAATCTGTTTTTCAATCTAGATTAATGGCCTTGAATCCAGGGTATACCACTAATGCATTAGGACAAACGGCTGCTCAGTTTACCGGTCTTTTAGCTACGGATGTATTAGGAGTTTCTAAAACAGCAAAAACAACTTTCTTTGATGGGACTAATATTTTGACAGGAAGAGCTTTGGCTGATGATGTAATCGATGTGGAATTATTATTGGTTTTTGGTGGATCAGCGGGTACTTCAAATCCAGGGCTTACTAAAGATAATGTGAATTCAAATGATAAAACATTTAGCACAACTTTCCCATACCTAGCTTCTGCTTGGTAGTATTTTCTTAAAAAAACAGAGCGCTTTATTTAATAATCTTCGCTCTGTTTTTTTATTTTTAAAACAAACAAACAAACAAACAAACAAAATAATTAGAGTATGAAAACTTTAAAAATAATTCCATTTTTGGTTTTCACAATCCTATTAATATTCGGTTGCGAGACTAAATCAGAACAAATTACAAATGCAGATGATTACACGAAATATCTGGGTTTAAAAGATAATAAATCAGTGACTTTTGCTCAGAATGAAATTGATTTTTGGCAAAAAAAATTCGATGCAGCACCCAATCAAATTAGTTATTTAAGTCAGATAGCGGCTAATTACAGTACCCTTTTTGAATATACAGGCGATATTAAAAACCTATATAAAACGGAAGAATTATTAATACAATCGAACGAAGCCTACGATTATTCCAGAGTGTCAACGGTTCGATCTTTAGCAAGAAATTATATCTCTCAGCATCGTTTTAAAGAAGCGTTGGTATTAGCTAATAAAGCATTAGCTATAGGTGAAGGAAAAAAAGAAACTCAAAAATTACTTTTCGACGTTCAAATGGAACTTGGGAATTATCCGGAAGCAGTCAAAAATTTGAATGCGATTAGGGATATGAATAGTTTTGATTATTTGATTCGCTTGGCAAAATGGAACGATCACAAAGGCGATCTTGAAACAGCTATTACTTTTATGGAAAAAGCCAGAGATATTGCTGAGAAAGAAGATAATAAGGTGCTTAAAATTTGGTCCTATTCGAACTTAGGTGATTTTTATGGTCATGCTGGCAGAATTCAGGATTCGTATGACAGTTTCTTAAAAACAGTAGCACTAGATCCTAATTATTCCTATGCTCTAAAAGGAATTGCCTGGATTGTTTTTTCGAAAGAAAGAAACACTGAAGAGGCGAATCGAATTATTGATGCTATTGCCACCACACACAACACTCCAGATTTTTATTTATTAAAATCTCAAATTGCTCAATTTGATGGAAATAAAAGTGAAGAAATAAAAAATAGAAACGCTTATTTTTCGATGATGGAGAAAAATAATTATGGTGCAATGTACAACAAATACAATGCTTTGATTTATGCTGAGGACAAAAATACGGCGCAAAAAGCAATAGAAATTGCTAAGATTGAAGTAGCACACAGGCCCACTGCTGATTCTTATGATTTATTGGCCTGGGCGTACTTAAATGTAGGCGATAATAAAAAGGCTTTAGAAATTGCTCAGCTTCATGTAGCAGGGAAATCCTTTGAGCCAAAGATTCAATACCATTTAGCGATGATTTATAAATCGAATAATTTACCACTCAAAACCAAACCTATTAAGGACGAATTACTGTCTAGTTTGTATGAATTGGGGCCTAACTTTGAGAAAAAGGTAAACCAATTATAATTCATTATGAAAAATATTGTTTTAGTATTGATTTCCCTTTTTGGGCTGTCCTCTTACGCCCAAATCCAAAAAGGGAAAATTTTGGATCGTGATGGAAATCCAATTGAAAATGCCTATTTAGTCAATACAAATTCTGAAAGTCATGCCCACACTAATGAATTTGGATTGTTTAGTTTGGATAAAACGATTTTGGGAGATGTAATCAAAATAACTGCTTTAGGGTATAAAAAAACAAATTTCATCCTGAATTTTTCCGAGGAGGTAATTGTGATGGAAGACGATATTTTTAGATTGAATGAAATTGTTATCCAACCAAAACTTTCGGCGATGAATGTCATTTCAAAAATAGATTTAGAAACCACTCCTGTAAACTCGTCGCAGGAAATTCTTCGAAAAGTTCCGGGATTATTTATCGGACAACATGCTGGTGGGGGAAAAGCAGAGCAAATATTTTTAAGAGGTTTTGATATTGATCACGGCACAGATATTGCCATTTCAGTAGACGGAATGCCGGTTAATATGGTGTCTCACGCTCACGGTCAAGGCTATGCCGATTTGCATTTTGTAATTCCGGAAACAGTAGAAAAAATAGATTTTGGAAAAGGAACGTATTATGCCAACAAAGGGGATTTTGCTACGGCGGGATACGTTGCTTTCCAAACTAAAGACAAAATCGAAAAAAGCAGTATTGGTATCGAAGTCGGACAATTCAATACCCTAAGAACAGTTGGGCTTTTTAACCTTTTAGGGAATCAAAAAACACAAAGTGCTTATATTGCCACAGAGTATATCCTGACAGACGGTCCGTTTGAATCTCCCCAAAATTTTAACCGAATCAATATATTAGGTAAATATTCGGCTATTTTGAAAGATAACAGCAAGTTTTCAATCTTGGCTTCTCGCTTTTCCAGCAAATGGGATGCTTCAGGCCAAATTCCGCAACGGCTGATTGATGATGGAACGATTTCAAGATTTGGCTCTGTTGACGATACTGAAGGTGGAAATACATCCCGAACGAACTTCAATGCCAGTTTGAGTAAACCTATTGATGAAAATACATTTCTGAAAGCAAATGCTTTTTATTCAAAATATGATTTTGAATTGTATTCTAACTTTACTTTTTTCCTAAATGACCCCATCAATGGGGACCAGATTAAACAGAAGGAAAACAGGGATATTTATGGAATGAATGCTGAGTTGAACAAGAAAACGAAATGGAATGATACCGATGTTTTGTTCCAATTTGGAGCTGGTTTCCGTACGGATGCCACAACTGATACGGAACTTTCGCATACGTCGAATAGAAGAACCGTTCTTGAAAATATACAATTAGGAGATATTGATGAGTCTAATTTGTTTACGTATTTGAACTCTGAGTTTACTTTTGGAAAACTGATAATTAATCCGGCCATTCGATTGGATTATTTCAAATTCAATTATCAGGATAAATTGATGGAAAATTATAAAACAGCATCCGAATCGAAAGTAAAGTTTTCTCCAAAACTGAATTTTATTTATTCACAAAATAACAATTTGCAGTTTTTTATAAAATCAGGAATGGGTTTCCATTCGAATGATGCCCGTGTGGTGGTTCAAAACAATGGGAAACAAATACTACCAACTGCAATAGGAACGGATATAGGGACCATTTTTAAACCATTTCCAAAATTGATTGTCAATGCCACTTTTTGGCATTTGTACTTAGAACAAGAATTTGTTTATGTGGGAGATGCTGGAATTGTTGAACCAAGCGGACAATCAAGACGCATGGGTGCTGAACTAGGATTGCGGTATCAATTGAACGATTGGTTGTATTTTGATACGGATGCTAATTATACTTATGCCAGAAGTATTGATGAGCCCAAAGGGCAGGATTACATTCCGTTAGCACCGGATTTTACCACAACTGGCGGATTAAGTTTCCAAAAAGTGAATGGTTTTTCGGGAGGAATTCGGTATCGGTATCTAAAAAATCGCCCGGCAAATGAAGATAATTCGATTGTTGCCAAAGGCTATTTTATATCCGATTTGAATGTTAACTATCAATATAAGAATATGAATTTTGGAATTTCAGTAGAAAATATTTTTGATACTGAATGGAACGAAACCCAGTTTGCCACTGAATCCAGATTACAAAATGAACCACAAAGTGTCGAAGAAATTCATTTAACTCCAGGAACGCCTTTCTTCATGAAAGGAAAAATAACGTATACTTTTTAAATACCACAGTAAGATTTGTTGTTTATTTGTTTGGGAGTCTAGCATTTTCATGATGTTAGGCTCCTTATTTTTTTAACTGTTGTTTAACAAAAAATTACTTTGACAAAACAAATATTTATCTAATTTTATAAAAAATTTCAATTATGAAAAATAGTGTATTTATAGCTACTTGCGCTTTACTGTTATTTAGTTGCCAAAATCAGGCACAACCTAAAAAATCTGAAATAAATATGAACACAGCTCCAATTGCAAAAGAAACCATTTATCAGTTTAAAGTAGAAGATTTATCAGGAAACAGTTTTGATTTTGCTTCTTTGAAAGGAAAAAAAATCATGATTGTGAATACGGCGTCAAAATGTGGACTGACACCTCAATACAAAGATCTTGAAGCTACATATAAAGAATACAAAGACAAAGGATTAGTGATTGTAGGTTTTCCTGCTAATAATTTTGCGTCACAAGAGCCAGGAACCAATGATGAAATTGCTACTTTTTGTCAAATGAATTACGGTGTTACGTTTCCTATGATGGACAAAGTTTCTGTAAAAGGAGAGGATATGGCTGCTATTTATCAGTTTTTGACTCAAAAATCTAAAAACGGATTACAAGATTCCACTGTAGAATGGAATTTTCAAAAATACCTAATCAATGAAAAAGGTGAATTAGAAAAAGTGATCGCTCCACGAACATTAGTAACGGATCCGGAAGTATTGAATTGGATTAAAACATAATTTTATGTAACTAATTTGCTAATTATTATGTAAATAATCAAAAGAGATTTTCAGTCAAATGAAAATCTCTTTTTTTTGCTGTTTATAGTATTAATGTAGCTTCGATTAAATTTAACTATCAAGAAATTAAGTTACATTAAGAATCAGAGCTTAGTTTTTCTTAATTTCTTAATCGTTTATTTTTTTCCTTAGAATTTTTCATTTTTGAAAATTTCGGCTACAGCTGCTTCGTAATTCCGAATACTCTGTGCTTTTTTTATTTTCTTTAAAACTTTGTGCGGATTTGAAAACGTAGCTGAAAAGTATTCCCATAAATGGTACATTTTTAGTAAAATATGGGTTGATCCAGAAAGGGATTCGCTATAAATAGCATACAAAGTATCGTGAAACGCACTGAATAATTCCATTTTGTTTGCAGGATATTCTGAAGTATTGTTTTTTATCATACTTGGTAAAAAAGGATCTGATATTAATCCTCGGCCAATCATCCAATGGTCAATGGTTGGGAAGCGTTGCTGCATTTCATGAAATTTAGCCACGGAGGTTATGTCGCCATTGTAATATAATTTATGCTTGGTGTTGTCAACACAATGCTGGAATGCATCTAGATTTACGCCACCTTTGTACAATTGCTTGCCAATACGCGCATGAATCGCTATGTTCTTGATTGGATAGGTATCTAAAATAGGTAAAACATCCAGTATTTCTTCACTGTTTTCATACCCCAAACGCATTTTCATAGAGACAATAATATCCGATTCAGTATGCGCTCTGTGAAGGATAGTATTTATTTTATCGGGATTGCTGATCAAGCCGGAACCCATACCAGACTTAGTAACCATAGGATACGGGCAGCCTAAATTCCAGTTTAATTCTTTATATCCCAATTCTTGAACGTACTTGGCCACAAATAAAAATTCATCGGCATCGTTTGTTATCACTTGCGGAATAACTTCTAAATCAAGATTATTTTCAGGAAGCAGGTCTCGTTCATACGAAGGTTTTATTACCATCTTTCCGTGCAATCGAATATAAGGCGAGTAAAATGTATCAATTCCTCCAAAAAGTTTGTTTTGGGCATTTCTAAAACGAAAGTCAGTAAATCCCTGTAAAGGCGAGGAGAGTAAGGTGTAGTCCATGAAATTTTTAGTTGTGCAAATATACTATAAAGTGGCAAGTCTTAAAGGTATAAATTTTTTAAAGCCTAACATGTTTAATAAATAAACTATTATATGCTGGTACAAATTCAATTATTCTAAAATCAATTGCATAAAAACGGAACTCAACCAACGATCAAATTTATAGCCGGATTCTTTAATAACGCCAACGGTTTCAAACCCATATTTTTTATGAAAAGCGATACTGCCCTTATTTTCGGCGTCAATAACGCCAATCATTGTATGGTATTTTTGTTTTTTTGCCAATTGAATTAGTTCAGCCAGTAATAATTTCCCAACGCCTTTTCCTAAAAACTCCTCCGCAACATAAACAGAATGTTCTACCGTAAAACGATATCCTATTTTATGACGAAAAGTTCCGTAAGTAGCGTACCCAATTGTTCCATTTTCAGTTTCAGCAACAATAACAGGTAAGTCATTAGTTATTTTGTCTTCAAACCACAATTTATGGGTTTCAAAATCACGGGGCTCATAATCATAAATCGAAGTACTGTGCAGTATTTGGTGATTGATGATCTCCAATATTGTATCTAAATCGGTAAAAACTGCCGGTCTTATTTTGATTTCCATAAAGAATATATTTTGCTTCAAATTTAAGAAAACTATTTAAGATTAGAGAAAAACCTTCACATCTTTGTATCTTTGTTTTTTTCAAACTAAAACAATGATTTACCCTAAAATACCTTTGGCACAAAGCATTATTGAAATCTGTTTGGCCAAAGGAATTACTACCATAATTATTTCTCCAGGTTCTCGTAATGCCCCGCTCACAATTGGTTTTGTAAACAATCCCGCTTTTCAATGTTACAGTATTGCTGACGAGCGTTCGGCTGCTTTTTTTGCATTGGGAATAGCACAACAAACCAAGCAACCAGCGGCTTTAGTGTGTACTTCCGGTTCGGCTTTATTGAATTATTATCCGGCTTTTGCGGAAGCATATTACAGCCAGATTCCTATGATTGTGATTTCGGCAGACAGGCCCCAAAGCAAGATTGATATTGGTGACGGCCAAACGATTCGGCAAGAAAATGTATTCGAAAACCATTCGCTATACAATGCTAATTTACTTGAGAATGTTTCGGTGGCAAATGATTTAAAAATCAATGCGGCGATCAATGCGGCCATCACTCAAAAAGGCCCCGTTCACATCAATGCGCCTTTTGAAGAACCATTGTATGAAACCGTTTCGGAACTTTCAATCGAAGTGAATAGTATCGCTTCCGCAAAAGTGACTCAGACGATTTCCATAGAAGACGTTTCGGAATTTGCAACAATTTGGAACAACTCCACTAAAAAAATGATTTTGGTTGGTGTGAATACCCCAAATGCTATCAATACAAAAATAATTGAGGCTTTCGCCAAAGACGCTTCGATTGTAGTTTTGACCGAAACGACTTCTAACCTGCATCACGATACTTTCATCAATACTATAGACACGATAATAACGCCTTTTACGAATGCCGATTTTGAAAATTTTAGTCCGGAAATTTTAGTCACTTTTGGAGGAATGGTCGTTTCAAAACGAATCAAGGCTTTTTTAAGAAAACACAAACCAAAACACCATTGGCATATTGATTCTTTAAGAGCTTACGACACGTTTGGCGCTTTGACCAAACATTTTGAAGCAGACCCAAATGTTTTTTTTGATACTTTCTTGCCACTTACAAAAGCAACAGAAAGTAATTATTTTCAGCAATTAGACGCAGTTAAAGTGCTGCGAAAGCTAAAAAGTGATATTTATTTAAACAAAATTCCTTTTTCAGATTTTAAAGTTTTCGAAAAAGTGATGCAGTGTTTACCAACGAACAGTCAATTGCAAATCAGTAATAGTTCAGCAATTCGGTATGCGCAATTAGTAGCTGTTGATCCTTCAATTGAAGTATATTGCAATCGCGGTACCAGCGGAATCGATGGCAGTACTTCTACGGCTATTGGTGCGGCTGTTGCCAATGAAAAACAAACGGTTTTTATAACAGGTGATATAGGGTTTTTGTATGACAGCAATGCATTATGGAACAATTACATTCCAAAAAATTTCAAGATTATATTGATTAATAACGGTGGAGGAGGAATATTTAGGATTTTACCCGGACACAAAGAAACACCGGTTTTTAATACCTTCTTTGAAACTTCACATTGTTTAACTGCGGAACATTTGGCTAAAATGTATGGTTTTGAATACTGTATTGCCAGTGATGAGGCGAGTTTAGCAATAAGTTTGACTGCTTTGTATGCTCAAAATGAAAAACCAAGTATTTTGGAAATTTTCACACCAACCTTGAAAAACGACAGTATTTTACTGCAATATTTTAAAGAGTTGATTTAATTATTTTCGGATCATTGATATTTACCATTTATACTTAATTTATAAATGGGAAACATAAAAAAAAAACGTTTGCATAAGCAAACGCTTTTTTATTTATTGTTGTGTTGAACCATCAAGTAAGATTCATTAATAAAAACGTGTCTATAAAAAATTACTTTAATTGTTTAAAACCTTCTAGTGTTTTAACGAATTGGCAAAGGGAAAACCGGTAAACTGGAATGTCCTAATGCATCAACTGCTTGAACAGCAAAGAAAAAATTGTCTTTAGAATATGGGATTTCAGCTTTAGTATCTTGTACAAAAATTGTTTTTTCCCAATGTTGGGATGCCGTTTCTCTAATAAGAATGTTGTATCCATAAACCGATTTCCCTTCAGGTGCGGTCCAAACTAAAGTAGAAAAATTAGTCAAATCCTTTACTTCAATTCCTACGTTTGTTGGTGCTTTTGGAGACCAAGCCAAATTACTGAACGTAGCCAAGTTAGAACAGGTTACTTTCTTCATGTATTCAAAGTCCATAAATTCTGCAAGATCGCCGTACTGGATGTTGTTTTCTTTTCGAACATCTTGATGTTGGTGGTCGTAGTTTTCGTTCATTTCACAAAAACGAACAGCTGTAAATCCATTTTGACTGAAAGGAGTATGATCCCCACCACGTAAGAAACGGTCGTTGCGATACACTAAATTAATATCCAGTTGCTCCACATATTGATTGGTAACCGTTTTGATGTATCGCGCTAGTTGTCTGGATGGACTGTCATTATCACGATTGGTCGATTTACGCATTTTTGACTCGGCTTCTGTCTCTAAGAATGGAATTGTTTCACTGAAAACGCGCACTTTAGTATTGTCTCGTAATAAAGTACCGCTGGATAAACTGTTTCCAATCATATCATTGTTGATCATGGCAATAACATTCCATTTTCCCTCTTTGGCAACATCCGCTAAATGCTTAGCTCCGTATAATCCTTGTTCTTCACCAACTACAGCCACAAAAATCAGTGTAAAAGGGAATTCTCTTTGGCTCATTATACGGGCCAGTTCCATCATGGCGGCTACTCCGGAAGCGTCGTCATTAGCACCTGGCGCATCAATTTTAGCATCCATGACATCCGAAGCACGAGAATCTAAATGGCCGCTTATAATTAATACACGATCGTCCGTAGGATCAGTTCCTTTTAAGGTTGCCATGACATTACCCAATTGGCTGTCGGTGGCAATACGTCTTCCATCTGCTTTGATGGTGAAAAAGTCAATAACCGAAGTTAGTCTGCCGCCAGAAGCCAAAGCATATTTATCAAATTCCGATTTAACCCAGCGTTGCGCTGCGCCAATACCGCGAGTGTTACTTTTTGTGTCGCTTAGGGTATGTCTGGTTCCAAAAGACACTAGTTTTCGGACCGTAGCTTCCACATTTTCCGATTGTACCTCAGCCACCATTTTTTTTATTTCGGGATCATCGACGGTGGTTTGTGCGTAATTGGCATGAGTAATGAATAATAGTAGGAACAAACAGAGAATTGAGGTTGATTTCATCTAATTTTTTTTAGTTTTCTCAAAGTTAGGGAAAAGGAAAAGATTTTAGGCACAAAATTGTGCTTTAGTGTTTCATTGCTAGAACTTGCGCAATCGCTTTTTCAGCCAGAGGCGCCATTACCTGATAGCCCAATTTATTAGGATGTACTCCATCACCGGAATAGGCAGCTTTTAATCCGTTGCTCTCATCGACCATAGCTGAAAAATAATCCAGGTAGATAATTCCATTCGCATCAGCATATTTCTTTAGTAATTGATTAAGCTCCATAACCTTTTCAGCCGGATTTTGATTGGGTTTCCAAGGAAAATCAAAAGCGGGTAATACGGAACACAAAATAATTTTGATCTGGTTTGCTTGTGCCAATTCAACCATCGAAATAATATTGTTTTCAATCCTATCTAATGTTGTGGGGCCTGTATTTCCGGCAATATCATTGATTCCTGCTAAAATGAGTACTGCGGCTGGCTGTAAAGCAATAACATCAGCTCTGAAACGGATGAGCATTTGCGGGGTTGTTTGACCGCTAATACCCCTATTTATATATGGTTTTCCTGAAAAGTATTCAGAATTGGTTGCACTCCAGAATTCGGTTATGGAATCACCCATAAAGACAATTCGTTGTTGTCCAGCTGCTGGTGGTTTCAGCGCAACATTCTGCTCTTGGTATTTGCTTAAATTTGGCCAGTCCTGCGCCTGTATTGTTTCTCTCATAACGATTGATAAAAATAAGATGCTGTAAATAAATTGGATGTTTTTCATTTGTAACCGGATTAGAAATTTTGAAAACAGTAAATAAGTGGTAGTGCAGTAAAACGCAACAACCTTCCATTCTTATCCGAAAGATAGAGAAAAGGAAGGTTGATTTTATAGTGTATTGGTATTTAATCAAATAAATCGGAAGACAAATACCGATCGCCTCGGTCGCAAATGATAGCGACAATCACACCGGACTCTATTGTATTTGCTATTTTTAGTGCTGCAGCCACGGAACCGCCACTACTCATTCCTGCAAAAATGCCTTCTTCAAGTGCCAAACGTTTGGTCATAGCACGTGCTTCCTGTTCCGAAATTTCAATGATGGTATCTACTTTTGAAGCATCAAAAATTCTAGGTAAATATTCTTGAGGCCATTTTCTGATTCCCGGAATCTGCGAACCGTCGCTGGGTTGCGCACCAATAATTTGAATTTCTGGATTCCGCTCTTTCAAATACGTTGACGTTCCTATAATTGTCCCTGTAGTTCCCATTGCTGATATGAAATGGGTTACCGTTCCTTCCGTATCATTCCATATTTCCGGACCTGTGGTTTTGTAATGTGCTTTCCAGTTGTCATCATTAGCAAACTGATTGAGCATTATGTATCCGCCTTCGGCTACCTTTTTATCAGCATAATCTCTGGAACCAATTATTCCGGTGTCAGCAGGCGTTAGAATGACCGTAGCTCCATAAGCACGCATAGTAAGCGTACGTTCTATAGTGGAATCTTCCGGGAGTATCAATTCGATTTCGATATTGAATAATTGGGCAATCATCGCCAAAGCAATTCCGGTATTGCCGCTGGTTGCCTCAATTAACTTGTCTCCTTTTTTGATTTCTCCTCTTTCTAATGCTGATTTGATCATGTTGTATGCCGCACGATCCTTTATGCTTCCGCCTGGATTATTTCCTTCGAGTTTCAGTAAAAGTTTTACCTTGTCATTTTGTATCAAATGGGCAGATTCAACTAAAGGTGTATTGCCTATTAAATCTAGTATTGTTTGAGATTTCATGCTATTGGGTGTGTTGTGTTTGATTTGTAATAATCCGAGTATTGACTAAATTTGATAAGTATTCGTTTATAAAAACTATTTTTAACAAGCTTATTTTAAAAATAGCAACAACAATAGCAGAAAGGAATATTTTTATAATTCAGTGGCATTTTCATGGTTTTTAAAACGAATGGTAAAGGTATTGAACAATTTTGGATTATTTGTTTTTAGTCAATAAAGCTATCTTGTTTATTGCTACATTTTTGTTAAATTTATCGCTTTTGAATGCAATTGAAATTTTTGTTATATCCGTTAATTGGAATTAATAAAAATTAAATCAATAGCTTTTTTTACAATTTTAAGATATAAACAGCTATTGCTAGACTGTTTATATTTTCAAGGTATACAAATTGATTATTAGTTTCGATAGAAGTGTTTTTTAAATTAGCCAATAAATAACTAGCTATGAAAAGTAATTCGACTTTTATAAGTGACATTTCTAAAAAGGTATTCCCAATAGCGGATAAAGTAGCTGCTAAGACCATACGGAACCCAATATTAGCACTTATTCAAAATGATTATCCTGATTTTGATGCCAATAAATTATTAGCAATAAGTGAACTTAATAGGTATCGGGAAAAATATATTTCGAATTATTTATTGGTCGAAATAGGGGAATTGTCTAATCTGGAGGCTAAAGTAATCGGTTCTTTAAGCGAAGATAAATCGCTGGTGAATACTGTAGAGGATGAAAATGGTGATCGAACCGTAGGGCAAAAAGTGGCAGACAAGGTCGCAGCTTTTGGCGGAAGCTGGAAATTTATCATTCTTTTTGGGGTGTTTATTTTATTGTGGATTTTGGCTAATATTTATATTCTGCTGAATAAAGGTTTTGATCCGTATCCATTTATTTTATTGAATTTAATTTTGTCCTGTTTGGCTGCACTTCAAGCACCGGTAATTATGATGAGCCAAAACCGTCAGGAAGAAAAAGATCGGGAAAGAGCTAAAAAAGATTATATGATTAATTTGAAATCAGAACTTGAAATCAGAATGCTTCATGAAAAACTGGATCATTTGATTATGCATCAGCAAGAAGAATTAATTGAAATTCAGAAAGTACAAATCGAAATGATGAATGATATCCTAGCCCGAATCAAATAATTGTTGTTGCTGTAAAGGGGATAAAAAGAAACTCATTAGTAGTGTTTAAAATAATACCCTGCAATCATAAAAACACCATTAAGGACAGCGGCGCCGATAATTATTTTTTTGTAGTTTCTGTTGGTGTCTATGAAATTCAAAGCCAGAATTCCCAGAAATAATAAGGTCGTGAAAATTGCCGGATACCTATCGAAGGCACCTCCAAAATCGCCTTGTAAAAGCAATAAAAATCCTCGCTGAAAACCACAGCCCAAACACTCTATTCCAAAGAGTGTTTTACTGAAACACGGGAGCATGTATTTTTCTATATTCAATTTTTTTTCTTTTTTACAAGTATACGTAAAAGTAAGAAATTTTATCAAGAGTAAATAGAGTAATTTTAAATTCAGTACTTTTGGAATCTGATATTTTAAAAGATGAAAAAATATATAATCCCCATAATGATTCTCGCCATCACAGTTGCTTTATACGAGCAGGTGAGTGCCGAAAAAAACGTGTACATCATGGTTGTTGCAATTGTAGTTTTTATGATTGGAATGATGCAGTTGAGTGCTAAAACTCCGAGTAAAAATCAAGAAAAAGAAGACGAAAATGTTCAATAAAGGAGATAAAGTTTCCGTGCTGGATGAAGCGATGAATGGGATAGTGTTGTCAGTCAAAGACCAGCAGGTTACGATAGAAACGGAGGATGGTTTTATGATGACGTTTATTGTCAATGAATTGCTTAAAATAAACGATTCCAGTAACTTAATGGATTCAATCAGAAGAATAAATGTAAGTGAAATTGCAAAAGAGAAAGAGATCCCAAAACCCCGTTGTTTTGTAAAAGAAAGGAAATCTAAACACGAAATTCCAGCTCCTGAATTTGATTTACACATTGAAAAACTGGTGCCTAATAAACGCGGAATGTCGAATTATGATATTCTGACGCTACAGACTGAAACAGCAAAACGCCATATTGAATTTGCGATTAAAAATCGCATTCCAAAGATTGTTTTTATACATGGAGTCGGGGAAGGAGTCTTGAAAGCAGAGCTGGATTTCTTATTGGGACGGTATGATAACATCGCTTTTCAAGAAGGTAATTATCAAAAATACGGTCAAGGAGCAACAGAAGTTTTCATTAAACAAAATGCCATGTAAGTTCATTTTTGGATTTTTAATTAAAAAAAAAGGGTCTAATTTAAGTAAATTTCAATGGAGAAATCATCTTAAATAAGACCATTTTTGTAGCCTTGAAAACAACTTTTTCTTATCTGAAATATAAGTTTTTTGGCCCCTAATTGGTAGTCAATAAATCTCCATAAATATAAGCATCACCTAGAATAAAATCACTGTTTCCTTTCTTCATTTTTACTTTTTTCAGCACTACAGTATGTCTAAAACCTGATCCATTTGTTGTAGTTGTTACTTCTATAATACCGCTGGTATTTGCTATTCCTGACACTCCAATCCATTCTTCACTAAATGTCGGAGTAGTAGGAAAAGTAGTATTACAAAAATAATTTCCTGTAACCAAGCCAGAGAACAAACGATACGTCAGTTTGTTTTCTGTGTCGCCTATCAATCCGGTTCTAGGAGTGTTCAGCGGTGTTACGGCATTCACGATTAAACTGGCATCAATATCCAGAATTAGCGCTTCACTGCTGTTGTAATCGTATAATTGTTTGGAAGTAGCACATTGTTCCAGTGTTTTATTAAAACTAAAAGGCAGCGGTATTGCTGCTATTTGATAGTCTCCAAAAAAGAATGTTTCGTACACTTGCGTTCCGTTTCCTTTATCAAAAGTGATGTTTTTGAACGTTATATTATGATTGTATCCTGTAATTTTAGTACTGTTATCATCTGGATTTAGGGGTTTTATTGCCGTTGTAGTTATTACAATTGTCCCGCCAGTTGCGGTCCATTGGCCTGTAACTGTAGGTGTTGCTGGAGGAATAGTTTCGCAAATTGTAGCATTTGTGACAGTTCCGTTATAAAAACGGTAAAAAACTCGATTTGTACCATTGATATCCAGTTCTTGCACACTTGTTTCTGTCGGAAAAACAACATTTTTTATTTCAAGAATTAACGCTTCGCTATCTTTTAATTTATAAATGATCCCATTTGTCGTGCAATTTTGTGTGGCTACATCTTCAAAAGTGATGGTTTCTTGAATTAAATCTCCATCATCACATCCGTTTAGGAGCAATGCAAAAACCAACAGGCTAACAATTCTTTTCATTTTATAAAATTTAAAACAAAAATAGAATTTTTAATTTATTCCAAATGCATAACCGCTTAAAAATAGATTATTTAACAGGATATTGTGTTTTAGCAACTAATCAATTAAGTGATAAAGTACCTGTTTTAATAGTTATAAAATTGAAAGATAGTGAGAATTTAAAGCCGATTGAAATCAGTATCTTTGTCTAAATTTAATACGATAGATGAGACTTAACAAATATTATTCGGCTGCTTTTTTAGCTTTTTTTGTTTGGGGTTTTTTTAGTTTTGCTTTAAAGCCTTTACACAATTATCCGTCGCTGGATATATTATTTTACCGAGTGTTTTTTAGTGCCATTACCATGGTGTTGATCAATGTTGTTTTCCGTAGAAATGTAATGCGTAAAAACTGGAATCACTTCAAGACGATACCTCCCAAACAACAGAAGAGTGTTGTTATGCTAACACTTGGCGGAGGTATATTTCTCTCCTCAAACTGGTTTGTTTACATTTATGTGATGAATCACGTAAGTGTAAATGCGGCTTCGTTGGCGTATTTAATTTGTCCAATTGTAACAACTGTTTTTGCCTTTTTCATGTTGAAAGAAACGCTGAGCAAATGGCAGTGGATTGCTGTTTTAATTAGTGTATTTAGTTGCGTTTTATTATCCTTTAATCATTTTCAGGATATATTCTACAGTCTTATTACGGCTGCTACTTATGCGCTGTATTTAGTGAGTCAACGTAAAAATAATGATTTAGATAAATTCCTCAGCCTGACGATTCAATTGATTTTTACGGCACTTGTACTGCTCCCTTTTTATCCAAAATACAGTGGAACAATTCCTGTAGAGCCTCTGTTTTACGGCTACATGTTCCTGATTGTGGTTTTTTTTACGATTATCCCTTTGTTTCTAAATCTCTATGCGCTCAAAGGAATCAACTCTTCCGCGGTGGGAATTATGATTTATATTAACCCGATTATTAATTTCTTGTTGGCTATATTTTATTATAACGAGCAGGTTAGCTCGCTTCAATTGTTTTCTTATTTGCTGATTTTGGTTTCAATTATTGTTTTTAATGAAAAACTGCTTTTTCCCCGAAAATTAAAACTCGTCCCTTCAGAAATACCAGTTTTAAAATAATTTTATAATTTAAAAAATGAAAAAAGTATATCTCGATAACGCTTCTACAACTGCTATTCGTCCCGAAGTAATCCAGGAAATGACTAAAGTATTAACGGAAGATTATGGAAATCCATCTTCAACGCACAGCTTAGGGCGTTCTGCAAAAAATGTTCTGGAGCTTTCCAGAAAGTCAATTGCCAAAAACCTGAATGCCACTGCGCAGGAAATAATTTTTACTTCCTGTGGTACCGAGGCCAATAACTGGATTCTTCGGTCAGCCGTTAAGGACTTGAAAGTGCAACGAATCATTACCAGTAAAATCGAGCATCATGCGGTTTTGTACACGGCTTTAGTTTTAGAAAAAGAGTATGGAATTCAGATTGATTATGTAGCAATAAAGTCAAATGGAGCAATTGATATTACTGATTTAGTGGAGTTATTATCACAGGATAAGAAAACATTAGTCAGTTTGATGCATGTGAATAATGAAATTGGAACTGTTTTAGATTTAGAACGAATAAGCCGTATTTGTCAAGAGCACAGTGCTTTGTTTCATTCGGATACCGTACAGTCCATAGGGAAAACCGGCATAGATTTGCAAAATTTATCTATAGATTTTATCGTGGCCAGTGCGCATAAATTTCATGGACCTAAAGGCGTTGGTTTTGCATTTATTCGAAAAAATTCAGGAATGCAACCCTTATTTTTTGGTGGCGAACAAGAGAAAGGATTGCGCGCCGGGACTGAGGCTCTACATCAAATTGCAGGAATGGCAAAAGCTCTGGAACTTTCATACACCAATTTAGAAACGGAACGAAAGCACATTTCTGAAGTACGGAGTTATTTAATTACCAAGCTTGAAATTGATTTTCCAGGTTTCGAAATTAATGGGAATAGCGATGGTTTTTACACGGTTTTAAATGTTTTACTGCCTTTTTCAGACGAAAAGACAGCGATGATTTTGTTTCATTTAGACATGAAAGGGATAGCAGTTTCCCGCGGTAGCGCCTGCCAGTCCGGGAGTATAAAACCGTCTCATGTATTAGCCGAAATGCTTTCGAATGACGATTTAAAGAAACCAAGTTTGCGCATTTCATTCAGCCATTATAATACTAAAGAAGATATCGATTTGCTTATTGCAGCTTTGAAAACGATATAAAAAATCTGCTGTAAAGTAGTTTCTTCAGTAGTATTAACGTATTTACCACCTAGTTTTGGATATTTATAATGAAATCGATGGATTTTCTGCATATTTTTCCATGATTAAGCGCGCTTTAAAAAAGCATAATGCAGATTCAGAACCTTGATTAATGTTGATGTATTTGTCTTTTGTGATTAATAGACAGTTGCCGAGTGTTAATTAAAAAAAAAGTGTAAGCTGCAGTTCAATTACAAGTTATTCACCTGTTTGTTTAGAAATATGAATGGATTGCCCCACTAATTTCCAGTGTCCATCAATTTTTTCTAATAACCGAATTTCATACGAGAACGTTTTTTTACCATCTTTGGCCGTTGACTCTTCGTTGTGGCTTACCCAGGCGTTGTCCTTATGAATACTCATTTTGTAATTTGTATTTACAGAATAGCCACCGTTACCCATTGCTTCCGGATTTGTATTAATCATAGCCGTAGGCGGAATGTCGAGTACGGTTCCGTCTCCAGTTGAAATTAATATTCGGCTGTAGGGCTGAATGTACCAGCAGTCCGTATGTCCCTTGCTGTCGCCAGCTCTCCATGTGGCAGACTCTTTTTCAAGTAGTTTTTTGATGCTCTCAGATTCATCATTATTTTGACTATAACCTATCAAATTTAGTGCTAG
This sequence comes from Flavobacterium sp. GSP6, assembly GCF_003984855.1. Taxonomy (NCBI): domain Bacteria; kingdom Pseudomonadati; phylum Bacteroidota; class Flavobacteriia; order Flavobacteriales; family Flavobacteriaceae; genus Flavobacterium; species Flavobacterium sp. GSP6. Next base: position 29,471 of record NZ_RYDO01000016.1, on the reverse strand, counting down.
TATAAGATAAAAGGATATTGTCCATTTCATATCAGGCCTGTTTTTTAGAATATTATGTTTTTCGTTTTTATGGCGTAAAATCAGCTAAAAACATGTGCTTTCAAGAATTTTAAGGTTCTTTACGAACGTAAATATATAATTTAATCCTATGAAAACAAATAGGATTTCATTTTTGTGCGTTGTTGTATTAAGAGAGAGTTTTACAACAGCTGCAAAAAAAGACTCTTGACACTATCCCGCTAATTATCACTGATTAACCGGATTGTGTTTAAAAAAATCCGGCTAGTCTAGTGGTAATATTAATTAAAGAAAGGTCGCTTTATTTTAAGGTTTTAGTATCGGATCCTACTAACTTGCATCAAAAAAGCACTGTTTTTTTAATGCGACGAAGGTTCATAAATGAGTCGTAAAAAGGAGCTAAACCGCTGGTTTTCTCTATTTATAGGAATTCCGGTTACTATGCCTATTAGTAAATTATCTGTAATTTCTACTCTCATTTGAGGTCGGATTGTCATATCAAAATCAGCATTATTAATTTCTTTGTTAAACTCCAGTCCAATAAAATTTCGCGTTCCGGGGATCATGTAATGGATATTTGAATTAATCTGCCAGTTCGTCTGTGTTGTATTATCTGAAAAGTGGTGCGTAAATTGTGGCCCGGTGTATAAAAGGGTATGAAAATTTTGTCCCCAGCGTTTAGCAATCACCAAGAACGGATTATATCCATTTCCGGTTATCAAAGTACTATTGCTGTAGTTGTTAAAATTGGGTAATAGAAATTCGTGAATATAGCCAACAGCCATTGATATTTTCTTTTTTTCTGAAACAAAAAAGGTATATTGTGCCGCTAGTTTTATACTATTCAGGTTACTTCCCGGCGAATTTCCGTTGCCGGAAGTAGGGTAATAAATTGAAAAAGGCAATTCTACTTCAAGTCCTAATCGATCAATTGGAGCCCATTCATATTCTAGCAGTGCAGTATATTCATCATGAGTGATATTGTCTGTCAAACCGAGACCTAAATTCCATTCTTTTTCTCCTTTTCGGGCTCCCAAATCTCTAATGAGATCGATGTACAGAGGTTCAGCATGTAACACTTTTGGACGTTTTTTTTTGCCTTCAATTTCTTGAATGTAAAGACTGTCTTTGATCGTATTTTGTTGGTTTTTTTCTGTTTGTGCTTGAGAATGTGTACCCGTAAGTACCGTTAATAGCAGAGTAAATACCGCTGTTTTTAAATATTGAAGAGCCATTTTAATTTGTTTTATGTTTTAGTATACGAATTGCAACCCTAGTTTTCATGAGAAAATAAGGCAGGGATTAATGATCTAAATAACAAATTAAATGTCAGGGGGAGGCGTGTGTATTTCAAAATACGGGGTCGGAGGAATCGAATTTTGTTCAGCTAATTCCCCCTTTTTTAAATATAAATATTTTTTATAAAGACTAATTGCACTGTTTGGTACTACAAAAAAATCTATAAAAAAAGCACTTTTTGCAGCAAAATCTTGATTGGTATCATTATCATCGTATTCAGGTATGGCATTTTCGAATCCTAATATTTTTTCAACCACTATTTCAATAATGCTTTCCAGATCATTGTGGGTCAGATCCTCAGGTAAATAATTTGGTTGCGCATCCGGGGAATCAACAAAGCAGTTCAGCAGGTATAACGACATGAAACCCCAAAAATATCGAGTTAAAAGAGTATGTCGAATTTGTTTAATCATTTTGCATAATTACACTATTTTCTTGCTTAATAGTTGTAAATTTTCGTTAAAGTCGATTATAATTTAAGCGAGTCGCCATCTGCCAAGTGTTTAAAGGGTGCTTTTCTGGATTATTTTAAGTTTAAAAGAGAAAATATGGTACTAGTGAAATTTCCTTTGGTTGTAACCGTTTTACGGATCTGTTTGCAAGCAGTTTTTGTTTTTAATAATACGTTATTGGATTTTATTTCTAAATTTTTCTAAAATGATTAAAATATTCATCAATGCGTATCATCATTCCAGTCAGAATCTTCTTCAGTTGTTTTTTTGAAATCTTTATTCAAGAACTGTTTGTATTTCTTTTTGTCTTTTTGATTTTTTCTGATGAGAAATACTATCAAAGCAATTCCGAAGAAGAGTACAAGTCCAACTATTACCCAATTGATTTTCATTGTTTTTTTGTTTAATACGTAAATTAACAATCTGACATATTCACGGTGATGGCTAATCCGCCTTCGGAGGTTTCTTTGTACTTGTTGTTCATGTCTTTGGCGGTTTGCCACATCGTGTCCACGACTTTGTCTAAAGGGACTTTGGCATTTTTCGGATCGGTTTCCAGGGCTAACTCAGCGGCATTAATGGCTTTTATGGCACCCATAGTATTTCTTTCGATGCAGGGAATCTGAACCAAACCGCCAATAGGATCACAGGTCAACCCCAAGTGATGTTCCATGGCAATTTCGGCAGCCATTAAAACCTGTGCAGGAGTTCCGCCCATCAATTCGCATAAAGCGGCAGCAGCCATGGAAGATGAAACGCCTATTTCGGCCTGACAACCGCCCATTGCCGCAGAAATGGTAGAACCTTTCTTGAAAATACTGCCTACTTCACCGGCAACCATCAGGAATTGTTTGATTTCTTTTTCTCCTGCATTGTGGTTTTCAATCACTAAATAATACATTAAAACGGCCGGAATTACGCCTGCGCTTCCATTTGTTGGGGCTGTGACCACGCGTCCTAAAGCGGCATTTACTTCATTTACCGCAAGGGCAAAACAGGAAACCCATTTCAGGATTTGGCGGAATTTCACTTCTGTTTTTCTGATCTCCTCAAGCCAGGTTTGAGGGGAATTATAATTGGATAAACCAATTAGTTTTTGGTGCATGTCAAAAGCACGGCGACGCACGTTTAGTCCGCCGGGAAGAATCCCTTCGGAATGACAACCAATGTACATGCATTCGAGCATCGTGTGCCAAATGCGTATTAGTTCCTGATCGATAACTGCTTCGGAACGCATTGATTTTTCGTTTTCATAAATGATTTCCGATATCGATTTGTTTTCTTTTATGCAATAATCCAGTAGTTCTGCCGCTTTCTCAATTGGATATGGAAAAGCACATTTTATTTTAATTTTCTTTTTAGCGTTGATGCGTTCTTCTTTTACTACAAATCCGCCACCAATAGAATAAAAGGTAGAAACGTATTGACGATCATCAGTCATATAGGCTGTGAAAGTCATTCCATTGGCATGAAAGGGAAGGAAGTTTTTATTAAAAACGATATCTTGGAGGAAATAAAAAGCAATTGGCTTTTCGTTTCCTAAGTTGATTTTGTTTTTTGATTCAATGGATTTGATAATTGCATCAATATTTTCTATGGGAATGTATTCTGGATCTTGTCCGCTCAAACCCAGCATTACGGCTAAATCCGTGGCGTGTCCTTTACCGGTTAAGGAAAGGGAACCGTATAAATCTATTTTCACCCTGTTGACCGCATGAAGTAAATTTTCGTTTCGCAATTCACTAAGAAAGCGTTCGGCAGCTCTCCAAGGCCCAAGTGTGTGTGAACTCGAAGGTCCAACACCAATTTTTAGCATATCAAAAACGGAGATACATTCTTCCATGTTAAGTGTGAATTTTTGTTACCTGCAAATATAATAGAATGTAGCAAGGATACGAATTGAAAATAGAATAATATTGTTTTTTTAATAATTAATATTGCTGTATTGTTAGTATTCTTCAAAAAAAAGGATTTAGCAAAACTAATACTTTGTTAAAATCAATATTTCTTTAATCCAAAATTTAGCTTGTGCAATACTTTGTAAATGGCTATTTTTGAAGCTTAACTAACCCAAAACAATATGAAAAAGATTATTTTTTCTTTTTATCTACTGCTAACTTTGGTGCTGAGTGTTCATTCGCAAGTGCAAAGTCCTTCTGAATTTATACCCAATTACGGAAAACAAATAACCTATTACCATCAGACTGAAAATTATTTTAAGCATCTTACGGAAAAGTCTACTTTTATCAAACACCAGAAATATGGTGTAACGCCGGAACAAAGGGATTTGAATGTATACTTTATATCGAGCCCGGAGAATTTGGCTAATTTGGAACAAATTAGGAATAACAATTTGGCAGCCATTGGTTTATCCGAAAATAAATCACAAATGATTGGCGATAAATTAATTGTTTGGTTGAGTTTTAATGTGCACGGAAATGAATTTGCCGGAACCGAAAGTGCTATGACCGTGGCGTACGAATTAGTAAATCCTTCGAATGCCGATACTAAAAAGTGGTTAGAGAATACCATTGTAATACTGGATCCATGCATCAATCCCGATGGATATTCCAGATACGGAAATTGGTTAAGAGAAATTTCAGGTAAAAAAACGCATCCGGAATTGTCAGACAGAGAGCACATGGAAGTGTGGCCGGGCGGTAGATACAACCATTATATATTTGATTTAAACAGAGACTGGGCGTGGCAAACACAACCGGAAACCCAACAGCGTATTGCGTTGTACAACCAATGGATGCCACAAGTTCATACAGATGTGCATGAAATGGGATACGATTCTCCGTATTTTTTTCCACCCTCAGCGGAACCTTTGCACGAATATATTGAGAAATACCAGAAAGATTTTCACTACACTTTAGGTAAAAATATTTCTAAAAAATTTGATGCTCAAAACTGGATGTATAACACCGGTGAACGTTTTGATTTGTTTTATCCAAGTTATGGGGATACGTATCCTACATACAATGGCGCGGTTGGTATGACGATGGAACAAGGTGGAATAGGTGCGGGGAGAGCCGTTACTATGGGCAACGGAATCACCTTGACGATACAAGACCGATTGACACATCACGCTACGGCAGTCCTGACGGTGGTAGAATCAGCCGCCGCACAAGCGGATGTTTTGCTGAAAGGTTTCAGAGGTTTTATGAATAATTCCCGAAAAACAGTGAAGGGAAATTATAAAATGTATGTGATGAAAAATAATCCGAAGTTGGTTCAAATGGCGGATTTGTTGAAAAAAAATAATGTAGAATTCAGTTACGCTGATGCCAGTCAAAAAGTATCCGGATTCAATTACAATACAAAAACAGATAAAGGTTTTACTATTGAACCCAATGATTTAATTGTAAAAGTAGATCAACAAAAAGCTGTTTTAGCACAAGTGCTTTTTGAACCGGACCAAAAGTTGAATGACAGTTTATCGTATGATATTACCTCTTGGGCTTTGCCCTTGGCGTACGGTGTTGAAGGCTATGCGTTAAAAAATAGTCTGGACATAAAGACTAAAGCAACTATTGAAGTGAAAGAAAAGATCGTTCCTAAAAATGCTTATGCGTTTCATATTCCTTGGAATAACAGAATTTCAGCCCAGGTGTTGTCTTTGTTGCACCAAAATAATATCAAAGTGAGGTCTGCGATGAAAAAAGCCATTTTTGGAGATGTGATTGTAGAGCCGGGTGGACTGTTAGTGACCAAAGCGGATAATCCCAAAGTGGTTGATTTTGAAAAAACGATTAGTGAACTCGTAAAAATAAAAACCGATTATAATTACATACTTACAGGTTTTTCGTCTAATTCTAAAGATGTAGGCGGCGAAAATTTTAATTTATTGAAAGCGCCTAAAGTAGTTTTATTATCCGGAAAAGGGGTGGGCTCTACAGAGTTTGGTGCCGCTTGGTATTATATGCAAGAAACTATTGCATATCCGGTGAGTGTGGTTGAAGTAAATAATTTCAATAGATTTAATCTTTTTAACTACAACACACTGATTTTAGCAGACGGATATTATGATTTTTCAGATGACCAACAAAAGAAAATTGGCGAATGGATTAAAAACGGTGGAAAAGTGATTGCAATGAATAGTGCGCTTACCCTTTTTGAAGCAAAAGAAGGATATGCATTAAGTCCTTTTGCAACTGAAGAAGACAAATTAAGCTCTGAGAAAGCCGCTGAAGAAGAGGAACTAAAAGAACGCTTCTTAGATTTTCAGGATTCAGAACGCAGGTATATTTCTAAATCGATTCCCGGAGCCATAATTGAAAACCTATTGAATAAAACACATCCCATGTCTTTTGGTTTAGGCGATACATATTTCAGTCTAAAAACGGATGACAGACATTATTCACTATTGAAAAAAGCCATAAATGTTGCTTATGTTCCTAAAGATTATAAGAGTTATGGTTTTGTAGGTAATGAAATCAAAAAGAAACTGAACAATACCGTGAGCTTTGCAGTTGATAAAAAAGGCGATGGATCTGTAATTTATATGATAGATAATCCATTATTCAGAGGTTTTTGGGAAAATGGAAATCTATTGTTCAGCAATGCATTGTTCTTAGTCAATTAAAGAGTGTACAAGATAGGTTACATAAAAAGAGCACGAGGTATCGAGCTCTTTTTTTGTTTCATTGTTTTTCTAAAAAGGATAACCAATTGCGAGATTGAAAACTAAATTTTCTTTTCTCCAGGCACTATTTCCCAGACTGATTTGATCTAAAACCCAGCGATCTCCATTTGGTAAATACGGTTTGCGTAACGGGAAAGCAAGATCTGTTCTCAGAATCAGAAAAGAGAAATCAAAGCGTAATCCGGCTCCAACTCCAACGGCCAGTTCATTCAGGAATTTTTTGGAAAATTTTGCTCCCGGTTTATCCGGATTTTCATTCAGTAACCAAATATTTCCGGCATCTAGAAACAAAGCTCCTTTTACCAGTCCATATATTTTAGTTCGGTATTCGGTATTAAACTCTAGTTTTAAATCACCGGATTGATCCGCTAAAAAAGTGCCGGTGTTAGCTGCAGCTCCATCAAAACTTCCAGGTCCCAAGGAACGGGCTCTAAAGGCTCGCAAACTATTGGTCCCACCAATGAAAAACTGCTTGATAAAAGGCATTTCATTTGAATTTCCATACGTAAATCCGGCTCCTGCAATGATTCTGCTGGCTAATTGAGACTCTTTTCCTAATTTCAAATAATGTCTGAAATCTTGCTCTATTTTGATAAATTGACTAAACGGAACATCAAATAATTTGATAGTATCTCCTTTTCGAATATTTGCTCCTGAAACTAATCCTGCTATATTTCCCACCAGATCAAGGCTAGCTTTGTAGTAAAAAGTGTTTTTCTTTCTTGTTTGCAAAGTATTAGTGTACGTATAGGAATAGGATGGTCCAAATAGTAATTGCTTCTCAACCACTTTCTCCAGAGAAGGGTTGTTTGCAATTTGTTCATGGTACAAATTAGTTATGTTTTGCGGACTGGCGTATGTGATTTCGGTAACATTTAAAAGGTGTTCTTTTCTTTCGTTTTCTTTCCATAAATAGCCAAAAGAACCTTTGAATGTTTGTAGGGAATATAAATTGGTTCTGTTTTGAAATTCATATCCCAATGTTGCTTTTGTCTTTGGAACAAAACCACTTGACGGGTTTAGCTTAAAAGGGGATACAAATCGGGGCCAAATTAAATTAGCTTCGGTACCAACTCTGTACACATTGAAACCATTATTTTGTCCGGAAACTTGCACTTCTACACCCCCAAAAGCTGAGATTGTTAATAATTCAGCACCCCGGAACGCATTGCGATTGCTCCAGTTTAAATTGAGTTCGGTTCCGGTGTAATTAGCAGAATTTGTTTTGGCCAATAATTCCATCCGAAGCGATTTTTTAGGCAATGGCGTCAGGTAATAATAGGCATCTAAATAATTTCCGAGTGTATCAGAAACCTTAAACTGATTTTTTACAAATTTGAAAGTACCTAGGTTTACCAATCGGTTCAATGATAAATTATGGTCGCTACGGTTGTATAGATCCCCTTTTTTAAAATATAAAGCCCGATCAAAAATCCTGGGTTTGAATAAATTTTCTGGATCTATAATGGTTAAATCATTATATTTTGTAATGGTATCGATACTGATTTTTAAACTGTCAGAACTAATAGAATAGTTTGGATATACGATGATTTTATTAATTTTGTACGGAGTTTCGGCCAGTTTCGGAGTTTCCTCTTTTATCTTTACAATAAGATCGACCTGATGATCTGCAACTGTCGAGTCTACTTGTACTTTTAAATAATCAGGATTAAAATAAAAGAATCCTTTTTCTTTTAGCCTGGAATCGATTCTGATTCTTTCTTCTTTGATGGTATTTAGGCTGTATCCTTCTTCTTTTTTTAACAAACTTCTAAGTCTGGTATTGCGAACAGCACTCGAAATCACTGCGGAGTCTACAGGGAATTTGACGGCTCTGATTTTGTATTGTTTTGCGGGTTTTACAAGATATTCTGCAGTTGCTTTTTTTCCGTGTCGTGTTGAATCAGCCGCTGTTTTTGTATTGAAATAGCCATTGTTTTCTGTGAAATTTTGTAAAACGTTTTTGTTGTATTCTAAGTCTACCTGACTGTATAAAACAGGGGCTTCGCCTACTTTAGTTTTTAACCAGTAGCGCCATCCTTTTTCTTTCTTTGGCGTCCCAGCCAAGTTATAAATGTATAGCTTAGGCCTCAATCCTAAAATCGAGGAATTGGGTTTTGGTCTTACCACTTCTCCAAGAGCGGTTTTTAATGCTTTGTTTTCTTTTTTAGAGGTTTCTTTTCCTTCTACGGTTACTTTAGCACCGGTATACAGCAGCTCTCCTTCTGGCAAAAAGCGAGTGTTGCTGCACGATGAAGCCAACATTGAAAAGAAAATAAAAGATACTAAATGGTTATTATTCATTAATTTTATTATTTATTAAAAAAAATTAAACCACTAAGAGATTAGGTTTTTATTAAGGAAAATCAATTGGTCTAATTTCTTAATGGTAAAAAAACTTTTATTTATTTTTTTTGCTTTGCTTTCTTCGCCTCACTTTTTGTAAATAATTCTTTGAATTTATTATAATCTAAAGTGATTATAAAGGCAATTCCAGTCTCGACGACTTCCCCTTGCAGCGCCACTTGGTATTTGTTTATGCGGTAGGCTCTCATTTTATACCTTCCATCTCTTGAGAGTTGATAATCTAAGGAAACATTGCCGGCAATATTATTGGTATTTTGATTGGCTTGCTGGGGCCCTTCAATCCCAAAGCTGCTGCCAACAGTAACTTTCAATCGGTCGTTCAGCAATTTTTTTGAAATGCCTACATTCAGATCTGTTTTGTTCTCGCGTTGCCCGGTAGTATAATCATCGGACGTATTCAGATCAAAATTCAGCTCTACTCCTTGAATTAAATCACCGGCGAGGTTGTTCAGTTGTTGGGATAAAATTTTACTGGCACTTTCTCTGGCCAGTGAGGAAACGGTAGCTCCGCCGGATTGACTGGCAAATGGGTTTTCTCCAATAAAACGATTCAAGAGCAGTAAGGCAAAAACCTGTTTGTTCAGCTCATCAGGTTGCTGACGCAATTGGGTCAGTTTAGCCTGAGTGGTATTTATAATCTCTGTTGAAACACTATTGTTCCCCTCCGGCAAAACTATATCAAATGAAATAGTGGGTTTGAGCAAAGCACCATTCATTTTTAATGCGGTTTCAAAAGGGATTTTTTGTTTGTAGGTATTTCTCACTTCGGTGGTAACACTTCCTAATTGGTCATTTACTAAATCAATTGGAGCCGCTTCTGTTTTATAAATTGCAGTTATATTAATATCAGCAGTTGTGGGCTCTCCTGTCCATAGAATGTAGCTGCCTTTTTTGATGTCAAATTTCCTTTTGATGGCGTTAAAGTTCATTTCATAACTCCCTTCGGACAATTCATAGCGTCCGGTCAGCGTTGTTTTTCCTGAAGGATCAATTCCTCCGTTTAATTGCGCTTCGCCTTTTAATTTCAAGAAATCCCCGTTGGCTTTGTCAATTACCATTGATAATTCAGCTTCTTTGTTTACCTCAATGTTTACGGATGCGTTAACCCCTTTTATAGTGGATTCACTGCTGAATTCTTCCAGAACAATGGTCTCCATTAATTTTGGATTGTCTTGGTCAATAAATTCTACAATTCCTTCCCTATCAGCTATTGAAGGATCTGATTGGGGCAAAACAATAGTGAATTTAGTCTCTTTATTAATACGTATGGTTCCTTCGACAATAGGATTGTCTAAATTTCCTGTTATTTTTAAATGGTTGTCTAAGTACAGCTCTCCATAATACAAATCATTGTCTTTCGCTTTAGAATTGACCGCTTTGAAGTTATCCGCATCCAGGGCTAAATCGAACCCAAAATTACTAAAATTGGCACTGTCAATTTTTCCGTTGATGGCTAAATCATTGTCTCTCTAATCATTGATAATGAAATTGTCAAAAACAATAGCGTTTTCAGTAAAGATAATTTTATCATTTAACGACTTAAATTTAGAATTGAGCGGCGTGGCTTTGAAACCAATTTCATTGAATTGTAATTCTCCAATTACTTTGGGCTGGTTGGTATTTCCAGTGATTTTAAAATTCCCATTCAAAAAACCGGTGCTTTCAGTAATATTATTTAACGTAAAACCTTGAATACTTTTTAAATTCAGCTTTTCAATATCCAGACTCATATCAAAACTACTGTTGTTTATTTTATAGTTTCCTTCTAATTTGACTTGGTTTCCCTGACCTGTAATAGCAACAACAGCATCGTATTGGTTTAAAATGGCATTATTTACTTTTACACTGATAGTTCCAATGGTATCTTTTTTGAACGTAAAATTTTCAATATTTAAATCCGAAGTAAAAACGGGCGATGTAGTTGTGTTTTTCACCACTGCGTTTCCATTGATCTTACCACTCAGTTGTAAATCCTTTTTCTCCACAAAACTCGTAATCGTTTTAATGTCAAAATCTTTGAAATCAATAGTGATCGGCGCATTAGGAGTTTCAGAATGTGATTGAATGCGAATGGTGCTGCCGTTCTTGTTTAATTCGAAATTATCTGCGTAAATTCCTTTTTTGCCAAACCGAATCAAATTAGCATCCGCTATTGTCCAAGATTCATAATTCAGCAGTAGTTTAGCGGGGTCAAGACGAACTTCGTTATTTCCGTTTGCCGCTTTTAGTGTTCCGCTTATGCCATATCGTTCTGCGTCTTTTGCATCCTTCAGCTGTAAGGTGTAATCCAGGATATTTTGCGCTACTTTTCCTGTAATACTCGTATGTGGGAGCTGAATTTGTTTGTTTTGAATGTCGTCTATAATTAAGCTGTAAACAAGTGCATTTGCTTGTGTGTCTAGTTTGAAAATTACATTGGTTATCGTGTTTTCTCCATAAATTAATTTTGGAACAGCGCCATTAAGAACAATTGAGTCGTTGACAGAGTTGTATCTTCCGCTGATGCTAATGGGTTCCAGACTTTTTATGCTAGGAATTAATTTTATTAAAAGAGGACTGTCTTTGATACCAATTTGAAAAGCAAATTGTTGCTTTCCTACCACTGTTTTTTTAGCAGTAGGATTCTTGTCATAATATTTAGCAATCGAGTTTGTTAATGCTGTAGCAACTTTAGACAGCGTGTATTTTCCTTTTATTTCTGCATTTGCAAGCGAGGAACTCAGCAATAATGTATTCTTTTGAGCAGTAGATATTGCAACAAGAGTGATCGAGTCTATCTCAAATTGTTCTGTTGCATTAGTGATGCTTATGCGGTTTGCACTTACACTTCCGTTGAGATAATCTAAATTTGCGGATTGAATGTCAGCATCTACAACGCCTCTTATTTTTAGTGGTCCTGCATGGAGATTTAGTTTTTCTAAATCAGCAATATCCACATTCAGTTTTAATTTTCCGGTAGGATATTTGTCTCTAAAGCTTCCGTTACTCACTAAATCAAACGTTAAATTAGGATCTTTTGCGTAGGCAGTAGCATTGAAATTTCCGTTGCGAACGTTTCCTTTTAAGCTTAAATTTTGATAGGTGTATTTGTTGTAATTTGCTTTTAGAATGTTGCCATTCAAAGAGGCATTGGCTGTTTTTGGATCAAATCCAGTTCCTTTTAGGGTTGCTTTCAGAGTGATTTTTCCAATAGAATCATTTTTGATAAAGCGTCCCAAATCAAAATTTGTAAACTCGGTTTGAATATCATATTTCTCGTAATTTTTTCTGTTTTGATTCAACGCCGCTTTGATCTTGGCAGAACCAAAACTACTTGACAGATTCAGGTTCGTATTGAAATTAGCAATGGTTCCTTTAAACGTTCCTTTGGCATTGAACTGCGGAGGCAGCAGGATCGAATTTGGGATTGTTCCATTGGGTAAAAAATCAATAAAATCTTTGGATCCTGATTGTAAGTTTTTGATATTCAAGTCAAAATAGGCTTTATTTACATCCGGCAAACCTACTATGCTGCCGCTTGCTGCTACTTTTGTAGTACCAATGCCGCTAATCTCCATAGATGGGAATGTAATAGCACTCAATTTTCCGGTTATGTCACCGTTGATTAGCAAGATGGCATTGGGATTACTCTTAAATGGGTCTGTATTTGCTAAAGTTGGTACAAAGAGCAGCACATCTTTGATACCCAATTTGCTTTTTTTCAAGTAAGCAATCAGACCCAATTCTCCCGGAGTATCAGCCAAAGCGGCAAGAGATGGATATCCAATTCTGATTTCATTTCTCAATTCTGTCTGCGGTGTTTTTAAATACAGTTTTTTGAGAAACGCATTCTTTTTGCCATAGTAAAATTCTGCGTTGAAGGATTGGATATTCAAACCACTATGATCTTTAACGCTTAAGGAATTAACTACTCCGGATATGTTAGTTGAGCCGTAATTTATGGCATCAATTTGCAGGTTTAAGTTAGTAAGATGCAAATGGTTGTAATCCATGCCTTTGGCAACAGCCGCAACATTGTTGTTGTCATACCTAAAATCCACTCGCTTGATTTCCGTATTCTTGATTTTGATTTGCCAGTTATTGCCTTCTTCCGAAGCAGAATTTTTTTTAGTTTTAGCGGGTTCTGATTTACCAAAAGCCAAAGCTCCTTTTAGACCCGATAATTCAATACTTTCAAGGAGCGCAAATTTGTTATTGATATCCAACCGGTCAATTTTAGCTACTAGTTTTTTCAAATAAAAAGCAGTAGATAACTTTGTTCCCTCACTTTGGTAATCAAAATCAATTTTTGCAAAATCAATTTCTCCTAGTTTTAATTTGAAAACGGGTTCCGGTGTATTTCCTGTGGGAACTTCTTTAGCAGCGGATTTCTGAACCAAACCTTGCTTTAATTTAAAGTGTAGTCCATTGATTTTAGCCTTTGGAATTTCGAAATTCATTTGTTCTAAATCGAAAGTTTTAATTTTCGTTTCAAAGTGATTTAGATTGGTAGATAGATAATTTTTGGTAATCGCATCGGAATACGTTAACTGGATTCGGTCGAGCTTAATTTCGGATACAGAGAATTGCATGGGTGGCGAATCGCTCTTTTGTTCCTCTGATGAGGCAAATGCATTCAGGATATAATCAAAATTAAAAACTGCTTTTGAATCCCGACTCAAATTAGTGGTGATGCCTTCGAGCTGAACGGAATTAATTTCGACTTTATTATTCATCAATTGAAAAAGACTAATATCTACAGCTAGTTTTTCTCCGGCAAAAAGGGTGTCTTTTTTTTGATCTTCAAAATAAACACCTTGCAGCATTATTTTTTTTGGAAATCCAATTTCTATTCGGTCAATAGTAACTTTAGTTTTGATTTTTCCTTCCAGATAGGTTACTGCTTTTTCTTTGACATAATTTTGAACAGACGGAGTTTGGATGGCCACAACCAAGACTAAGAACAATAGAATTAGGGATCCTATTATCCAAAGGAAAATTTTTAAACTTTTCTTTAAATATTTTTTCAAAAGTGGTTTTATTTTGTGGCTAAAAATAACCAATTTAAATCAGAATTGCAATTTCAAGTACAAATGGAATAAGTAAACAAAGTTCAAAATTAAAAAAAGGAAAGTTAGTATAAAATCAAAAAAATATGGCATTAAATTTTTGATATAAATTTAAGGCTCATTAACCGTTTTTAGGTCTTGTACCTGAGTTTTCATAGCCGTTTTCATAAAGGAAAGACCTCTGAACATTAAACCAAATTCCAACAGAAAATAAGAGAGGTATTTTTTTTTTTTGGTTTCTATGTAGGATTAAAAGAAAACCACCTGTAGTTGGTTTTGCAAGATGTCTAGAAGCAAAACTAATAATCAGAATATTCAGTTGGATACAAAAAAGTGATGTCGATGTGGGAAATATTATTTTTATATTTTTCCATGGCTATTAGGGCTTTCCATTCCGGCGAATCTACAAAAGATTTCCAATGTGCTTCTCGGCTTGTTTGATCTGCGAAAGTAGTGAGGTACATAAGGTTTGGCATTTTGGGACCAGAGATCACTTCGCCATAAAAAACTGCATTAAATCCCAATCGATCAAAGAGTTTTATTTCTCCTCCTCCGTTAAACATGGCTACTTTGTTGGCGTAAATCGCTTCTGTGGCTGATTCATAGCTTCTCAATTCGTATACACGACTGGATCTTGTGCTGTTCAAAGCGGGTTTTGTCAGGAAAGGATGGTCTGAAAAAGCCTGTAACAAAACGGATTCTATTCTTAAGTATGAAGGTTCATTGTAAACCGCATTCAAATAGGCTGCTCCGGCAGTTATGTAGGTTTTGTCTTTAGCTAGTTTTTCGTCAAGTGCAAGGAATTGTTCCAAAGTGGAAAACGGAATCAGTACCACAATTTTTTTTAAGGTATCTGTGGCGTTTGGTTTTAACTTGAACACCCCAATATTTTTGATTCCTAGTTTTTTTAATCCCGGCAAATAAGCTTCTTTTAGGTACTTGTCAGTTGTTTGTTCTTGTTGTTCTGTCTTGAAAATATAGGTTTTGAGTTGATATAATTCCCTAGGTTTTTGAACAGGTGTTGGTACAATCGTTTGCGCGGGTACCGGTTTAAAACTGGTATTAGTAAATACGATCAGCAGTGTGAAAAACAGGTTGGTTAATTTCATTTCATTTTTTTTGGTGGTAGGCTAGCCTGAATAATTTTTATAAAAGTAACCATTATTGTCCGATAAAAAAAGAAGTTAAATGAATGTCTTGCTGTTAAAACCCTATTTATTATGTTGTTCCGTTTTATGAAATGGAAGTATTTTTTAATGTATCTAATAGTACGTAAGTCCCTTATTTACTATTTTCCACGCTAATAAGACTTGGCTTTTCCAGTGGTGATAAATTCATTGTCCCAGTTGCAATACTATAGGCTTTTTTCAATGGGAAATATCTTTTCGTTGTTTTTTTGGAAAGTATTAATCATGGATCTTTTTTTATAAATGAAGCTTATTGCTTTTTTTTTGATATCTCTTTTAGTACTGTGACTTTGCGTGTTCTCTCAAGCTCAGCTATTCGAAGCTGATTTAAACCGGACGATTAACAATTCATTAACGATATCGTGTCGATTTGATGGTATTGAAAACTAGGGGTATTTCTCTTATTTTGACTCCTATTAGTAAAGAGAATTTTTTATGTTGAATGTTAGTCAGAAAGAAAAAAAATGTGTGCGGTATCTTACCAACGAAATGTCTATAGCAGAGCGATCTGTGTTTGAAATTGAACTGTCTTTAGATGATGAACTCCTTGCTGTTTTTGAAAATTTTCAAACCATTTGGATGAATTATCCCAATAGTGAAGTACCAATACGAACTATTTCTTTTGAGGAAATCATCACAAAATATAATAAACCAGAAAAGATAAAATCCGTAAAAATTTCTATCAAAAAGAAGGCTGTTTTTTCTATGGCTTTTCTTATGGTTTTTTGTCTGGGTTTTTATTTTATAGGAATGACTCCTTCCGGGTATACCAATCATAAAATTGCCCTTAAAGGGCAGCGGCTAACTTTTAAGTTACCGGATAGCAGCACCGTTATTTTAAATTCAGGCAGTGAAGTTAAATATTCCAGTGATTTCAGTACACAAAGAGCCATCTGGTTGCAAGGGGAAGCTTTCTTTAAAGTTACGAAGAATACTAATTCTCCTTTTGTTGTACATACAAATGGTTTTGATGTGAAAGTTTTAGGAACAGAATTTAATGTCAGTAGCAATACCATTGATCAAACTGTTTCTTTGGCAAAAGGAAAAGTAAACGTATTGCTTAAAGAAAGTAAGGATGAAATTAACCTATTGCCAAATGAAGAATTAGTATGGAATTCTAAAACCAAGTTAGTGATCAAAAGGAATTTTGATGTGAATAAGGTTGCTGCTTGGAAAGACAATATACTTATATTGGATGATGAAAAATTTGAAGATGCACTCCCAAAAATCAATCAATTCTATGGAGTAAATTTTATCATTAAGGATGCTGACATTGCAAATCAGCATATAAAAGGAGCTTTTAAAAACCTGACAATTGATGAATTTATAACGTCTCTGGAGTTTATTTCAGAGGTAAGCATCACAAAAACTATTCAAAACAACATCGAGATATCCAAGTACCATGAAAATTAATGCAACAAAAATGGCTAGTAGTGATTGCTTTTCAGACGATTATTTATTTAAGCAAATTCAGAACGGTCAATACGAGGCGATGGAACTTTTCTTTAAAAGGTATTACACGCCTTTATGTCGTTTTGGAATGAGTTATGAATCGAACTCGTGCCTTGTTGAAGAAAAAGTGGCTGATATTTTTATTCAGTTGTGGACCAATAGAAATATTCTTGATACAATTAAAAACCCTAAATCTTACATCTATGTAATTGTGAAAAATAGTTTAAAAAAAATACGAAAATCAGAGCCATTTCACCAACAAATCGAAGAAACAAAAACTATAAACTCTATATTTTCGCCCAGTAGGGAGCAGGAGATTATTGAAAATGAACAAAAAGAAATGAAAACTAATTTGATACGTGAAATATTAGATATTATTCCTAAAAAATCACGTCAGGCATTTGAACTCAGTAGAATCGATGGATTAAAATACAAAGAAATTGCGGAAATTCAAAACGTCACCCCTAAAACGGTTGAAAATCATATCGCTATTGCACTAAAGTATATTAGTAAGGCTTTAGAATCCTATAAAAAAAGAGGGTTGCTGAACTCCATCTAATAATTAATAGAAAACCAACTATTCTAAAATCAGTTTTGGTTTGTAAAAAACAATAAATAATCACAGATAAAATGAAACAAAAAATTATTCTAACGGTATCCTTATTGCTTCTATTTGGTAATGGGATATCTTATTCAAAGACTTCAAATACAAATGCTATTGAAAATATTGCAGTTAAAAAAGAACAAATCAATTTAAATCTAAAAGACGTTTCCATAAAGCAAACCTTTACTCTTATAGAACAGCAAATAAATAATAAGTTTATTTATATGTCAGACCAAAATTTTCTTCAAAAGAAAATTTCAATTACGATAAATAACCAAGATTTAAATCAAGTCTTAGCGGTTTTGAAAACCAAGGCAAATATTGATTTTAAAGTCACAAAAAATGGAGTTTTAGTCAAAGAATTGGTTGGGATTACTCCAAAAAGCACGGCAAAAAAGAATCAGGAAAACCGAAAAATTACAGGAGTGGTTTTAGACGAATCTAATTTGCCAATACCCGGAGCTTCTGTTTTTGTAGCAGGAACCACGATCACTGCAACAACGGATTTTGACGGAAAATTCACGATTAGTGTTCCAGCAAATACAAAAGTCTTGTCTATAAGTTATGTAGGATTTGAAACGAAAGAAATCAATATAGAAAATAAGACTGAAATTAAAGTAATACTAGGACAAGATGAAACGGCTCTAAAAGAGGTGGTTGTAACAGCATTAGGGATAAAACGAGAAGAAAAGTCGCTAGGATATTCAGCACAATCTCTTGGTGAAAATGCTGTAAAAGATGCCAAATCAAATAACTGGGTAAATTCTCTTTCCGGAAAAGTTGCTGGTCTAAATATCCAGGGATCTGGTGCTGGTCCAATGGGTTCTTCCAGAATAACTCTTCGTGGAGAATCCTCACTTAACCTTGATAACAATCAAGCTTTGATTGTTTTGGACGGAGTACCTGTAAGTAGTAAGATCACCGGTACAGGATTTTCATCACACCTTTCTCAGGATAGTCCAGTTGACTTTGGTTCAACATTATCAGATATTAACCCTGAAGATATTGAGAAAATAACAGTTTTGAAGGGGCCAGGTGCAACGGCACTTTATGGAACAAGAGCTGCAGGTGGCGCAATTATTATTACTACCAAGTCTGGCAAAACTAAAGGAGGAGGAATAGGAGTAACTATAAGTAGTAATTTTAGTTTTGATCAAGTGAATCGTTGGCCGGATTATCAATTTGAATATGGAGAAGGTCGAACTGATAAATACTATTCTTATTTAGATAGTGCTGACGGACTAAATACAAGTACAAATGTAGGAGCAGGAAGAGCCTGGGGGCCAAGATTTGATGGTCAATCTTATTTTCAATATAATCCTAATGCTGCAAATGGCAAACCTACTGAACGTTCACCATGGGTTGCCAACAAAAATTATATTTCTGGATTTTTTAGAACAGGAACGACACAATCAAATAGTATCGCATTAGAAGGTGGGAATGAAAACGGCTCTACTCGATTATCGATTACTCATCTAAAAAATGATTGGATTCTTCCTAATACGGGTTTCGAAAGATTAAATGCCTCCTTATCTATAAATCAAAAAATCTCTGATAAGTTAAAAATAAATGGTAAAGTAAATTATACGAATAAGAAAAGTGATAATCTACCAGCTGCAGGTTACAACAATCAATCCATAATGTATTTTCTAATGATTGGTACCGCTCCAAACATTAAGCCGGAATGGTTTAAACCTTATTGGCA
This sequence comes from Flavobacterium sp. GSP6, assembly GCF_003984855.1. Classification (NCBI taxonomy): domain Bacteria; kingdom Pseudomonadati; phylum Bacteroidota; class Flavobacteriia; order Flavobacteriales; family Flavobacteriaceae; genus Flavobacterium; species Flavobacterium sp. GSP6. Next base: position 10,691 of record NZ_RYDO01000016.1, on the reverse strand, counting down.
GCCTGGCCTAGTAGGTGTAAAACAAAAAAATCCTTTTAATACGGGACCTGATAATCCTTATCTAGGTATGTATGAAATGCTTAACAAAATGAATAAAAACGGGGTAATTGGAAACTTGTCCGCTACCTATCAGTTTAATGATAAACTTGAATTGATGGTCCGTTCTGGACTAGATATGTCAAATGAGTTCAGATCACAACAACGTCCTTTTAGTATGACTAAATATGCTCGTGGAATGTATAGAGAACAAAATGTATTTAGTTATGAAATAAATACAGATGCACTGTTAACCTATAAGAATGCGCTAAATAAGGATATCAATTATAGCATTATTGCAGGTGCCAATTCAATGAGGCAAAACTATGATTTTGTAGGACTTTATGCGGATCAGTTATCGCAGCCCGGAATATACCAAATTTCAAATAGCTTGGATCAAGCTGTTGCAGATCCTTTAAAAACAAAGAAAGCGATTAACAGTTTTTATGGTTTAGGGCAAATCTCCTATCAGGAAAAAATATTTTTAGATGTAACGGGACGGAATGACTGGTCAAGCACTTTGCCATATGGTAACAATTCCTTTTTCTACCCTTCTATCAGTTCCAGTTTCTTGATTCACGAAATGACAAATCTTCCCTCTATTTTCTCTTTTGCTAAATTTAGATTGTCTTGGGCCCAGGTTGGTAATGACACAAGACCGTATCAAACTGATAAGTATTATGACAGGATTTATGGCAATAGCTTTACGAATACTTCGATCTTATTTAATGCAAATTTAAAACCAGAGATAACTTCAAGTATAGAAACTGGAATTGATATTAGGATGTTTAAAAACCGATTATCAATTGATATGGCCTATTACAATAATAATAGTCGCAATCAGATTTTAGCAATTCCATTAGATCCAGTTACGGGTTATTCTAATGCAACCGTAAATGCAGGTTTAATAAACAGTAGAGGAATGGAGCTAGCTGTAACAGGAAAAATAATAGCCAAAAACAATTTCAAATGGAATACCACCTTGACTTGGAGTAGAAACAGAAGTTATGTAAAAGAATTGGCTCCAGGGATTACAAACCAAGTTATTTATAACCACGAGAATAATGTAAGCATAGAAGCTAGAGTTGGAGGAAGAATGGGAGATATGTACAGTAGAGGTTTCCAGAGATCTCCTGACGGGCAGATTATATATACTTCGGCTGGTTTGCCTGCAACATTGGATCCAGTGTTGAAAATAAGAGGAAATGCATTTGCTGACTGGAAAGCAGGAATCATGAATGAGTTTACCATTGGAAAAGTAAGATTGAGTGTACTTCTAGACGGACAAAAAGGAGGAAGTATGTATTCGCAAACCAATCATAAGAATAATACCTTAGGGAAAACCCGAGTAACGCTTCCAGGTCGTGATGGCGGAATTGTAGGACAAGGAGTCGTTTTACAATCGGACGGAACTTATATTCCAAACACTGTAAGAGTAGCTGCTAGTTCCTATTATGAAAATTATTATAACATCGGTAATGGAGAGACCAATATATTTGACGCTTCTTTTATTAAGATTAGAGAGGTTCGGATCGAATTTAACTTACCGAAAACCCTCTTGAAAAAGATAGGAATGAAATCGGCAAGTCTTGCTTTTTTCGGAAGAGACCTGTTTAATTTTACTAAGTTTCCTGGTTTTGATCCTGAAGGAGGAAATCTAAATAATGGGACACTGACACCAGGAGTTGAATTAGCTCAATTTCCCTCCACGAGAACTATAGGAACTAATCTTACTCTAAAATTTTAAATCAATAGATCATGATAAAAATGAATAAAACATATAATTTTCTTTTTTTGTTTGTAGTACTACTATCCTCTTGTACCAAAGATTTTGAGGATATAAATACCGATCCAAACCGACCTAAACAGATCACACCGGGAGTTATGTTGGGACAGTTGCAATATAGAATTGTTAATTCTAGTATCACTGCTTCTCGAAATCTTACCCATGAGTTGATGCAAGTTGATGCACCACGATCTAGTCCTTCGGGTGAGGGAGTGCATCGATATGTAATTAATCCTGGTGCAGGAATATGGACAAGTTTCTATGGTTATATGGCAGATATAGAGGATATTAATAGAACATCCGAAGCATTAGGAGAGAATAACTATAAAGCGATCTCGATGATCTATAAATGTTGGGCTTATTCTATTATCACAGATTTGTATGGAGATGTTCCTTATTCAGAAGCCGTTAAAGCAACTGAAGGCAACCTTAAACCTGCATTCGATAAACAAAAGGATATATATATTAAAATCCTGAGTGATTTAGAACAAGCCAATGCTTTGCTTGATCCCTCTAAAGCGCTGACTTATGGTGGTGATCTTTTATACAATTCCAATAGCCTTTCAGGAGGTGCAAATCCCGGAATTGTAAAATGGAAAAAATTCTGTAATTCATTAAAAATGAGATTATTGCTACGATTATCGAAACGTAATGGCGAGATTAATATCAATGAACAAATTACGGCACTATTAGCGGACCCTGTAAAATACCCTGTGTTTACTAGTAATACTGATGATGCTATTTTTAAATATACAGGAATATACCCTTATTACAATCCGTATTTTAATACACGACAATTGGAGTGGAGAGATGGTACCTATGTTACCAAATACTTCATCAATAAAATGAATACAGATAACGATCCAAGAAGAACTATATGGTTTAGAACAGTAATGGTTGGAGGTCAAAATGTATACCAAGGTATAGAAAGTGGTTATCCTATAACTACTGAATACCAGGTCGGAGCCAATACAAGCTATAATGATCTTATGAAAACTTTACCCCAATTGGGTATAATGATGACTTGGTCTGAGGTAGAGTCTATTAAAGCAGAATTAGCATTAAAAGGATTTAATACCGGAAAATCGCCTAAGCAGCATTATGATTCAGCAATAACTGCATCAATGATCCAATGGGGCGCAACTATGCCTTCAAATTATCTTACACAAGCGGGCGTAGTTTATGATACCAATGCATCAGTAGAAGCGCAATTAGAGAGAATCATTACACAGAAATATTACGCTTCGTTTTTTGTTGACTATCAGTCATGGTTTGAAAAAAGAAGAACGGGATATCCGATTTTGCCAAGAGGAACGGGTATACCAGCAGAAAGAGTATTTCCAAATCGGGTGCCTTATCCAACATATCTACAATCGCTTAATCCTGAAAATCTTGCAGCAGCCTCAGCAGCAATGGGAGGAGATAATACCGTTAGTAAAGTTTGGTGGGCTAAATAATTAAATAAAAAGTAGAATTATTTTACATTATTAAATATAAAAATAAAACAGAAACAGGGAAATACTTCTAAGAGCCACAAAGACCTAGGCGTTCCAGTTGGATTAAATTTAAAACTAAATCATTCTATTATGAAAATCGTAAATAAAAGTTTCTTAATTCTATCATTGGCGCTCTTTGGTAGTACTGCTAGCAAAGCGCAAACAAAGGTTGATAAAACCAATATTCGAACATTAATTGTCTTCTTTGATGGCTTAAGACCGGATTATATCACCCCTGAATTAATGCCGAATGTATATTTATTCAGTAAAAAAGGAAGTTATGGTAAACAGCACCACAGTGTATTCCCCACAGTAACTAGGGTTAATGCATCTTCGCTATCTACCGGATGCTATCCAGGCAGTCATGGATTAATGGGAAATACGGTGTATTTTCCTGAGATAAAAGAAACATCAGGTTTAAACACTGGTGATGCAGAGGAATTAAATAAAATCGCTAAAGCTACAGATAATCATTTATTAACATCAGTTTCGCTGGGAGAAGTTTTAGAACAAAATGGTAAAAGTCTTTTTGTTTTTAGCTCAGGTTCTACAGGACAAGCTTTAATGCAAAATCATAAGGTCAGTGGAGGCGCAATCATTAATACCACTATGATTTTACCAGAGACTATGAAATCTAAAATACTAGGTGAAATTGGAACAGTTCCAAGCGGTCTTGGAAAACACAAATGGTTAACAGATGCCGTTATAAAATATGGATTAACGTTAGATGGTCCTTTAGTTAGTACATTGTGGTATGGCGACCCAGATTCGGCTGCTCATAAAAACGGAATAGGATCGCCCGAAGCAATTGAGTCTATCAAATATGTAGATGAGCAGTTTGGAAGGATTATAAAATCACTTCAATTAAAAGGACTTGATCAAAACTTTAATGTTATCATTTCTTCCGATCATGGTTTTGTGACACATATTGGAAAACTAAGCCTTGCAGATTTCCTAATCCAGCAAGGACTAAAAAAAGACAAGGAATCAACAGAAGTAGTGGTTGCTGAAGGAGCAGTTTATGTAAAGGATCATGATGAAAAGACCATAAAAAATATTGTTGCAGCCTTACAGGAACAGAACTGGATAGGCGGTATTTATACAAAAGCTTTAAAAGAAGGAGATGTAAATGGTTTTGTAGAAGGGACGCTTTCTTTCGAATCAATATATTGGGATCATGGCCGATCAGGAGATGTTCTTGTAGACATGAACTGGAATGATAACAAAAATGATGCTGGATATGCAGGTACAAGTTTCGCAAAAGGTGTTGCAGGTCATGGTGGATTTAGCCCTTATGAAATTCATATTGCATTACTGGCTAATGGCCCTAGTTTTAAGAACAAGTTTGAAGGTAATTTGCCTACATCAAATGTAGATATAATTCCCACTGTTCTCCATCTACATAATTTAACAATTCCTAAACAAATGGACGGTCGGGTTATGTATGAGTTGCTAACAGAAAAAGTTTCTAATAATGTTCCACTTACCGCTAAGATTGAACTAATTAAAACTGAAGTAAAGTTACCATGGGGAGTTTATAAACTAGAAATGGAAAGATCTGTTTTGGGGAAATATAACTATCCTAATTTTACAAGAGTAGTTAGAGTAAAAAGATAATATTGCCTACAATATAAAAGTAAAGATGGTGTCTTAAATGTTAAGACACCATTTTTTTTGTTCAATAAATAGTTTGAAATCCTAAAAATCACCAAAGAATATAAAAAAGATCTATAAAAACGAACCCCAAGCTTATGTCCGCACTATGGATGATGATGCCAGTACGATGTCCTCTTGGTTTGTAATGCGAAGTATAGGTCTGTCTCCGGCAAATATTGGTAGCCCCATTTATTATTTGACAGCTCCAATCTTTGAGTCCGTAAAATTAAATTGGGAAAATGGAAAATCATTTCACATACAAGTGTCTAATTATAATAAAGAGTACTTTTATGTTCAATCAGCCCAATTAAACGGCCAGCCAATATACAGAAATTGGTTGACACAAGAGGAGATTAGCAAAGGAGGAACTCTGATCCTTGAAACTGCTGCTGTACCAAATAAAAAGTGGGGAATCGAGAATCAGTGGATTTCAAAAACAGCAGAGGCAGAGGATTAATTAAAAGAATGCGAATTGGCAGTATTTTAAATCGTTTTATTTTGTCGCAAAACACGAGATATTTGCGACAAAATGGTACTTTATACTGGTGCTAATTCGTCGTTGTTAATCCACAATTTCAATAGTACTAAACTCACTCGTATATTTTTTTACTTGAATTTGAGTGGTAATTCTTTTTTTCAATTCTTCCACATGTGAGATGATCCCAATTTGGCGGTCGTCATTTTGGCGAAGCAACTCGAGCGTGTCTAATGCATTATTCAAGTTTTCGGGATCGAGTGAACCAAAACCTTCGTCGATAAATAAAGAACGGATTTTAGTATTCTTACTCGCAAGGTCGGATAATCCTAACGCTAACGATAAACTTACCAAAAAAGTTTCACCACCAGAAAGCGAATTAATATTGCGAATTTCACCAAAAAAATTATTGTCTTTTATTTGCAATTCCATTTCATCTGAGGTGTCATCTTTAAAAAGTTCATATCTGTTGAACATGGTTTCTAAATGCTTATTGGCGTGTTGCACCAATAAGGAAAGGGTGAAATCTTGAGCGAATTTTTTAAAAGCCTTGCCATCGGAAGAACCTACCGTTTTATTTAATAAATCCCATTTCTGGAATACATTGTTTTTTGTTTTGATTACATCAATTATCAGCTGATTTTCCTCTTTTATTTTATTGTCATTATTAATTTGTTCCTTTAATTGTCCAATTTCTTGATTTATTTTTGTTTTTTCTTGCTCTGAAGCCACTTTTTGGAGATTTAAATCTTCTACTAATTTAGCCGTTAAAGGATTGGAATTGAGTTCCTCTTGTTTGAGTAAATTAGCATTCAATGCTCCTTCAATTTGTTGTTTTTTAGTCTCGAATGTTTGTTTTTGTGCAATTAACAAAGCACTGTTTTCTAAGTTTAATGCTTCTTGTAATTGGACACTGTTTTCGAAACCATTTTCAGTCAGCTTATCATTCAATTGGGCTGTAGCCAAACGAAATACATCATCTAGTTCTGATTTTTCGGAAACCAATTGCCCTACATCAACGTGTTTGTTTTTGATAGAAGCCAAGGTGATTTCCTTTTTACCTTTCCATTTGGTTACCGAATCTTGTTCCGTTTTACCTTTAATTTGCAAACGGGATTCTTCCTCTTGTGGTGATTTCAATTCAAAATTGTCCGTTTGATTTCTAAATTCATTCTCTAGCAAACCTTTTTTAGTGTTAAGCGCTTCATCTTCTTTTATATACTTTGAAACACTCTCTTCTAAACTGGTATTTTTTGTTAAAAACGCCGTTATGGCATTGTTTACGGTTACAATTTCAGTCTGATTGGCTTTTAAAATTTCATTACCGGCATTCAGTTTTCTTAAATTGTCCCCTAGTTTCTTGCCGATTTCAGAAACGGCTGCGATGTCATTTTCTTCTAAATTCTCATCAAATGAATAGAATATCTTTTTTATAAAAGCGAAATTTTCGGCTATGTTAACTTCCTTTTCGTCTATTTGTTTTTTGGCAGTTTGATAGGCAGTATCGGACAAATGAATTTCATTTAAATGGCTGGTTTTATTGGAATACAATTTATTAACACGGTCATAAGCTGCATTCAATTCCGATAGTTTATTAATCCGGGCTTGAACAAAGTCAAATTCAGCTTCCAAATTGAGAATTGCAGCTTCAATATCCTCCATTTTTAACTCTTTTTCAACTTGTAAAACGTATTTTAATTTAGCAATAGCTTCCTGAATTTCAGCAATAGTTGCATTCGTGTTTATGATTTGTTGACTGGAACTTGCCACTTTTTTTACAGCTTCTTCCTTTTCATTTTCCTTTAATTTAATTTCGTAATCTAGATCTTTGATTTCATCGTCAATATCATTTTTAGAAAATATTTCAGGTAAATTCATGGCATAAGGGTGCTCTTTAGAACCGCATAACGGACAATCTTCGTCCTCTTTTAAATTGTGTCGGTGTTCCTCAAAACTCGCCAATAACTGTTTTAAGTTTTTATTTTCATGTAAGATCCCCAGCGATTTTTTTTTGTCAAAAATTGCTGTTTCTAAAGTTTCCCTGGATAAATTAGCGGTAATTAATTCGGCAGAATTTAGTCTTAATTGATCATTTTGACTTTCTAATTTTGGAAAATACTCTAATAATTTCTTCCAGTTTTCTAAATCGGTTTTTGTATTGTCTTTTAGTTTCGACAAATTTTCTAAGGTATCTGAATCCTTTTTTTGTAATTCTAATAAATCAACTTCCGATTTTAATGTAGTGTTTTCGTGTCTTGTGTTTTGCAATAACTTTTCTATCCCAATATTTTTTGTATCATAATCAGAAATCTGTTTTTGTAAACTTTCAATATTAAACGATTCAATTTCTTTTTGAGATTTTTCAATATCCTGCCGTTTTAAAATCACAGCTCCTTTCTCTGTTTCCCATGAGCCATATTTTTCATGTTGTACAATGGTTTTTTGGTTCTGTTCAATTGCAGAATCTAAGATTGATTTTTTGGCTGTTTGAGCCTTCAAATCTTCTAGGTTTGAATCGAAATTGCTTTTTGCTGTTACTAAATCTTTAGCATTTTGTTTTAGGGTTTCATTATTATTTGCAATCGCTCCAAAAGTTGTTTTGGCACTTTCAATTAATGGTTTTTTAAGTAATTGCTCTTTTTGAGTTTCTTCTAGTTTTTTGATTGCAGATTCTAATTCGGGTGCAATGGTAGCCAAATTTTTATTTAGACTTTCAATTTCATCAGTCGTTCTTTGCGTGTTTACGGTATTTTTAGTGCACTCCTTTTCACTGTTTTGAAAAGCTAGCCAATCTTTTTCAATTAGTGTTGCTTTGCTGTAATGCTCTAATTTTTGATATAATTCGATATTATCTAAAAAATGTTGCTTCACCAATTCAAGCGAATTTTTATGCTGATTGATTTCTGTTTTCGTGTTTTCAACAGCCGCCAACCAAGCAATTTCCGCCAGAATTCGTGTTAATTTCGGTTCTATTTCCTTAATCGTATTTTCTTTTTCTTCAAATGAAACGGCAATAGCATTTAATTCTTCTTCATTTAAAATATTTCCGTTTATGGTGGCTCTTAGGTTATTAATTTCAGTTTCAAAGGCTTTTGTATGCTCAAAAACCTTCTTCGAGATTTCTTCATAAATTTGTGTTCCCGTTATTTTGCTCAACATTTCGGCACGTTCATCCGGTTTTGCTTTTAAAAACGCTGAAAAATTATTTTGAGCCAATAAAATGGATTTGGTAAATTGCTCGTATTTTAGCCCAATAATTTCTTCTATCATTGGATTGACGTTTGATACTTTTTCGGCAATTAACCGAAATTCACCATTCTCTTTTCTAGACAATTTTCTGTCATCCGTCGCATTTATTTTGTTATTTTTATTGAATGAAGCTGCCCATCTGGCCAAATAAACGATGTCATTTACTTCGAATGTAACCTCTGCATAAGCTTCTTTTTGATTGCGGGTGATTATTTCAGAACTCGGTTTGTCATTACCATATCGATTTATTTTACCGTATAACGCCAAAGTAATTGCATCCAAAATGGTCGATTTTCCAGCACCAGTTTGACCGGTAATAGCGTACAAACCCGCATGGGCTAAAATTCCATCGGTAAAATTAATTTCGGGTTGAACCCCTTTCAAAGACTGTATGTTGTTGATGTTTATTTTTAAAATTTTCATACTAAGATAATATTTGCTTTTTAAAGGAATATGGTATCGCCATTCTTCATTCCTGTTTGTGATTTGGAATCATAGCGATTTCATAAGAAGATGCTATTTTTTTATTGAAATCGGACAGAATTCTGTAATGCTTCGCCGGTGGGTTATCGCTTGGGTCAAAAAATGTTTTTGAAAACCTAATGTGTGTTATTAATTTCATTCAATATCTGCATAAACAACGGCATTATTCCGGCAATACTTTCTTCATTCATTCCTTTCTTTTCGCATCTTATAGTAAAGATTTTTGGGATATTATCCAAAGGATTATTATCGGTACCGGCAATATATTCTTCTCTTATTGATTGATTATTAATTGAGGTATACTTAGTAGTTCGGTTCAAAATTTCTATTTTTCTATCAATACATAAATCATTTATCTCGTTATTAAAGTCAATAAAATTGACAGCTTCAGTAATTATGATTTCTGCCCAAGTTGGCAATACTTGTGACGGTTTATGTAATTTTATTTTTTCAATAATTTCATCAGCCTTTCCTTCAAATCGTATCACACTCCTTTGCAAAGGTATGGACAGAGATTCATGGGCTATTTTATTATCGGCAATCGTCAAAACAGTTATTTCTTTAAGATCATTGCGTTCGTTAAAACTGAGTGGAATAGGGGAACCGGCATATTTTGCAATCACATTATCCGGATGTTGGACCATCTGAGGTTTGTGAATGTGCCCCATGGCAATATAATCATATCCGGCTGAAAATACACTCGATGGGATTTGTCCGAGTGTGCCCACTAAAGAATGCATTCTTTTTTCGGCGGGTTCACTTAGAATACAGCCGGTTACATACAAATGCGCCGTGCCAATAACGGGTACACCTGGATAATTCGTTTTTGCCTGTTTCAACAAATTATCGTAGTGCTTTTTTACTTCCGATGTAAATAAACCATGGGCTTCATTGACGGTTTCGCCCTCGATAATTTTACGAATATCACCATCACGAAGGTAAGGCACTGCGGCAATAACGGCTGCGGCATTTGTTGTTCCGCGTTTGTAAACTGGGATTAATTCTCCCACATTGTTCAGATCTCCACCGACAATACTTACATTTAAAATTTTGAAAATATCTTTATAAGAATTTAATCGAGACGCCGAATCATGATTCCCACCAATAATGATGACCTGTACATTTAAGTTATAAGCCTCCAATAAAAAATAATGGTATTTATTTATAGCTTCTACCGAAGGACTCGAAACATCAAAAACATCACCTGCAATAATAATGGCATCAATAGCCTGCGTTTGTATGGTTTTTAACAACCACTCTATAAAATATTGGTGTTCCTCTATTCTTGATTTTTGCAAAAAGGTTTGTCCAAGATGCCAATCGGCGGTGTGTATTATTTTTAACGACATGAATTTTTTGTTAATGAGATTGTTTTACTAGTTTTAGAAGATGCTACTGACTAAATAATGATGCAATTTCAGTTTTTTTATTGACTTTCCACTACTATCCCTAACGCGAAGATTTGGAAACCAGAATATTTTGTTGTTTTGCCGCAAGTAATTGTAGCTTG
>NZ_RYDO01000015.1:0-64702 GCF_003984855.1 Flavobacterium sp. GSP6 | reverse complement strand
TGGGTGGTGTACTTTGCAGCGGAATCGTGGTGCACTTTGTAGCGGAATCGTGGCGACCTTTGCAGCGGAATATCCAATTGATTTTCTAAATGTAAAAACTACCCAAATTGAGCATTTAACTATACCCTCAAAAAAGGTAGTTTTTAATAATCCAAATAATGACAATAAACACCTTTGTAAAGTGACTGGTTTTAATATTGAAATGCAGAAAAAAAATAGTGTTTTACTCTCACATACTGGACTGAAATACTACTACAAAACGGATAAAATAATATTTGAACAAATCAAAAGGCGGTACTTATCAAAAGTATGGTTTAAGTCAAATTTTGAAACTCAAATAAAAGAGATTGCACACAATATCAGGAACACAAACGGCAACAGAAAAATTAAGGAAAAAAGAATTTACAAACAGGGCCAAATTACCCTACTAGATCAATTCAACATAAATTAGTAATCAATAAACAAAAATAGAAATTATGGGAAACCGAAAAGAAGAAATTGAAACTCAAATAAAAGAGATTGCACAAAAACAGCAAATTCTAAATGAGTTTGAGATTTAAATAATAATAATAATCCAGTAAATCAAAAGGGAGCGTAAAAGTTCCCTTTTATTCTACTTTAGAACAAAATAGAAATTATGGCAATTAGGAAAAAAACGGGGGGACGTATAGCGGGAACACCCAACAGAACCACTGCAAGCACAAAAGAAAAACTTCAAAAAATAGTTAATGAAGAACTGGAGAAATTAGGCAAAATAATAGATAAATTAGAACCGATTGACCGGGTGAATGCAGTTTCGAAATTATTAACTTTCTTATTGCCCCGACCTCAGGAAACTACTTTGAAAGGTGACAAGGAAAACCCTTTGGTAATTAATAATTCAGAGGATAGAGAAAAAAGAATAGCGGAATTGATCGCAAAGGCACAATCAAAATAAAATCATTGTAATTCAAAACGAAACCTTTCAGAAATGAGAGGTTTTTTTATGGTAAAAAGTATGTGGATTTTTAGGTTTTTCATCATTACTGACTAAATACTGACTAAGAATAAAAAACAAAAAACGCAATCCCTTTGTTAATAGGTGATTGCGTTTAAAAAAGTGACCACGGCAGGGTTCGAACCTGCAACCCTCAGAGTCGAAATCTGATATTCTATCCAGTTGAACTACGCAGTCAATATTATTTCAGATTATTCAGCAACAGTTTTATATCCTATATATAAAACTGTTGCTCTTAAATCATAAATCTATGTCAATAATTTTTTAACTATAGTAGAGATCGTTTTCCCCTCAGCAGTTCCACCTAATTGTGCTGCGGCCAATCCCATTACTTTTCCCATTGCTGCAATGCCTGCGGCACCAGTTTCGGCAATGATTTTTGCTACTACAGCTTCTACTTCTGCTTCGCTTAATTGTGCTGGCAAGAATTTTTCTATTACTGCTATTTGTGCTAATTCTGGTTCAGCCAAATCCAAACGATTTTGTTCTGTAAAAATTTTAGCGCTATCCTTACGGGTTTTTACTAATTTTTGAAGCAATTTTATTTCATCATCCTCTGAGATTTCTTCTTTTGATCCTGTAGCGGTTTGCGCTAGTAAAATTTCAGATTTAATAGCTCTTAAGGCTTCTAGAGCAACTGTGTCTTTGGCTCTCATGGCGGTTTTAATTTCGTCCATGATGTGTATTGATAAACTCATAATATTTAGTGTTTATTTATTAATCGATTATTTATCAAATCGATTATTGAAATGCTCATTATAAAACCACTACTTTTCTGAATGTTCGAAAGGGTAGTAAAGGCTCCTGCTTTTTTTGCGGGACTTGAAACAACCGCTTTTTTAATGCCCGACAAATTTAAAAAAATTTACTGGAATTAACAACAAATTGCCTTGTTCAGATTACACAAAAAAAGTAACCCGAAAATCAAATTAAATTTTCGGGTTACTTAGTTTATTTTGAGTTCATTAATCCACGTTATCGTGTAAGTATGAATTATTTGAACGCAGCTGCAAATCATTATTACTATCCGTTCCTACAGAAATTCTAGAATTCGTATTATTAGCTTGATGGTTTGAAATGTCTATTCCTAATCTTTTGTAAGCCGGTTCTTTTTCATATTCTTCAATTTTAGAGACATTGTTATGAAACTTATAATTGAATTCTTTTAATTTTTTCCTTCTTTCATCCGCTCTCATTCGCAATGATTCTTCGATAGTCATTTCAGTAGGCGAAATTGCTTGAAAGTCAACTGGAACCAGCGCTGCGCTGTCAACTTGTTTCATGGTAATATTTAATTCCTCCGGAATTACAACCTCTGGAGTTTTCGCTACTGGTTTTGCCATGAAATCATTTTCTGGCTCCATATATTCTTCAAGAGAATATTTAATGATTCCGTTATCTGTCAATTCCGTTACCGGAACAAATTGAACGGCTTCATTTACTCTTATATCACTCGTTTCTGGAGTCAATTCAAATAAAATTTTACTGGCCTCTACCGGAACTACAGGCGCTGTTTTAAAAAGTGGCAGATCAAAGGAGAATGTAGTTTGTTCCTGTCTTTCTACTGCTTTTGGCTGAATAGTCTTTAGCTCTTTAACCTCGGCCACAGGTGATGTGATTGTAAAATCAATATCTGTTATTGGAGAAACAATTTCAAAAGTCACATCTAAATTTTTGATAAATTCAGACATAACGATTAGTTCTTCGTTATTAATGACTGGCACCGTTACCACTGGCTCAGGAGCAGCTACTGTATCTTCTAATAAATCAAAAATAACTCTCTCATTTGAATTAGTCGATGGTGATTCCATATTCAAATCAAATGCAGCAACTGTCTTGTTGGTTAGATTATGAACACTTCGCTGTTCGTCCCCTAGTGTATGTATTATTTTTTTTGGTTCTGTATTTACAATTTCGTTTTGTTGTTCGATATCAAATCCTGTGGCAATAATGGTCACAGCAATAGCGTCTCCCAGAGATTCATCTTCACCAACTCCCATGATAATGTTAGCGTTATGGCCTGCTTCCACTTGTATGTGATCATTAATCTCTCCTATTTCGTCAATGGTAATTTCATTAGTTCCAGAAACGATAAGCAACAATACGTTTTTGGCACCTGTAATTTTATTGTCATTCAACAAAGGAGAATCTAAAGCGGCGATAATCGCTTCCTTAGCTCTGTTTTCACCTGAAGAAACAGAAGATCCCATAATAGCCGTTCCGCTATTAAACAATACTGTTTTCGCATCTCTTAAATCGATATTCTGGGTGTAGTGATGCGTAATTACTTCGGCAATACCTCTTGAGGCTGTCGCCAAAACTTCATCTGCTTTTGAAAACCCTGCTTTGAAACCAAGATTTCCATATACTTCTCTTAATTTATTATTATTGATAACAATTAAAGAATCGACTTGTTTGCGTAATTTTTCGATACCAATTAAGGCTTGTTCCTGACGCACTTTCCCTTCAAACAAGAAAGGCAAAGTCACAATACCCACCGTAAGAATGTCTCTTTCTTTAGCCAATTGTGCAATTACTGGTGCAGCACCCGTACCAGTACCACCACCCATTCCGGCTGTGATAAATACCATTTTAGTATTGCGATCCAACATTTTTTCAATCTCGGAAATGCTTTCAATAGCTGATTGCTGTCCAACATCCGGGTTTGCTCCTGCACCAAGTCCTTCGGTTAAGTGTACTCCTAGCTGAATTTTATTAGGCACAGAACTACTCTGTAAAGCTTGAGAATCCGTATTACATACGATAAAATCTACGCCTTTGATCCCTTGTTTAAACATGTGATTGATAGCGTTACTTCCGCCTCCACCTACACCAATAACTTTGATTACATTTGATTGGTTTTTTGGTAAATCAAATGAAATACTTCCAAATTCTGAGTTGCTCATCATTTTATTTGGTTTTTGATATTTATTATTAATTCTTGTGAATGTTTTTACTGTCTATTCTGCATTATCCAGAAAGTCTTTAATCTTATCAACATAACGATCAAAGAAATTTTTCTGTATTCTGTTTACGGTAGAATTCTGTTTTTCTTTTGAATTCTGACCTTCTTCCCCTTCCTCTTCCTCTTTTTCAGGAATTTCATACACAAGATTTTCAGCCGCGGCTGCCCTGTAAGCCAATGTTCTTGGTTGCTCTACAGCATCTTTTCTAACTGCACTCTGTGATTTATTCTCAATACTTTTCATTACTAACCCAACAGCTGTTGCGTACAAAGGACTTGAAATCTCCTCGTCAGAATTCCCTGCTAGATGTTCATTTGGATATCCAATTCTGGTATCCATCCCAGTAATGTATTCTACTAATTGCTTGATGTGTTTCAATTGGGCACCTCCGCCAGTCAGCACTATCCCTGCAATTAGCTTTTTGCGAGGATCTTCATGACCGTATGCTTTTACCTCTGTAAATACTTGATCTACGATCTCAACAACACGCGCATGAATTATTTTGGAAAGATTCTTTAACGAAATTTCTTTTGGTTCTCTGCCTCTTAATCCCGGAATGGAAACAATTTCGTTGTCTCTATTTTCTCCTGGCCAAGCAGAACCAAATTTAACTTTCAACAATTCAGCTTGTTTTTCAATAATCGAGCATCCTTCTTTGATATCTTCCGTAATGACATTACCACCAAAAGGAATTACCGCTGTGTGACGAATAATACCATCTTTAAAAATAGCCAAATCTGTTGTTCCTCCACCAATATCGATCAATGCAACTCCAGCTTCTTTTTCTTCCTGACTCAAAACGGCATCTGCTGAAGCCAATGGTTCTAATGTTAAACCTGATAATTCGATTCCGGAACTTTGAATGCATCTGCCTACATTACGTATCGATGAAGCTTGCCCCACTACAACATGAAAACTAGACTCTAATCGTCCGCCATACATTCCTATAGGCTCTTTGATTTCGGATTGTCCGTCAATTTTAAATTCTTGCGGCAAAACATGTATGATTTCTTCCCCTGGCAACATGGCCAATTTATTTACTTGATCAATCAAAAGCTGAATGTCATTCCCTCCAATTACTTCTTCGGGATTGCTTCTACTGATATAATCAGTATGCTGAATACTGCGGATGTGTTGTCCCGCGATTCCTACCACTACATCTTTTATTTTATAACCTGAATTATTTTCGGCTTCTTGAATCGCTTGCTGTATTGACTGTATGGTTTGAGTAATATTATTTACCACGCCTCTTGCTACACCTAAACTTTTAGATTTTCCTACACCTAAAATTTCTAGTTTGCCATATTCATTCTTCTTGCCTATCATGGCAACTATTTTAGTTGTCCCAATATCTAGACCTACTGCAATATTCTCTTTTTCCATTATCTATTATTTAGTGCAAACTACTTGTTCCGTAAATCGGAGGTCAATTTTCTTATATTTATACAACGAACTGTCTAAAACCGCTTTTTGAAAAAAAGCTTTATAATTTTTAAATTTATGCGCTACATGTATCAATTTACCAAAATCTATTTGATAGTCAAAATTTCTGTTTAACATTTTTAAGCTTCCATTTGGCATAATTTGAACTCCAATGATGTTTTTTTTCAAAAAATCATCTTCATAAATCATGCGAAGTAAACTAGTTAAATCTTCGTTGTTGTTTTTATTTATTCTCCCTGAAACAAGCGGAACTCTTGCTGTAAAATTAGTTGATAACGGCATTCTATTCCCTTCGTAATCAATGTAAAAAGAACCTTCATCACCAAAAACTCTAGCAATAGGTTTTTTTTGTTTGACTACTGCTTTTAACACCCCGTCAATGGTTACAAATACGTGTGATTTTTCAATCATCGCATGTGCATCGAGAGTGGATTCCAACTTATTCAAATCTAAATTAACTTTTTGAATGCTTGATGCCTCTTTTTTATTTTCTATTAACAATTTATCAACCGTTTCTTGCCGCACAAAAGGAGCGTTATCCCCTACAAAAACAACGACAGATTTAGTCAGTTTTCTATTTTTATTTCGATCTGATGTAAACGAAAAAAGAAAAATCACTACCACAACCATGAGCAATAATCTAATATTGGTCCAATTAAATACTTTCATGTATCGCTTTTTTTATGATTGGTACTAATTCTCCAATATCTCCTGCTCCAATTGTTACTATTACAGTAGCACCGCTTGCTAAAATTGTTGGAATTAAATCCTCTTTAGAAACTATTTTTTTATGGTTATTAGTCATTTTACTCATCAACCATTGTGCGTTAACACCCTCCATTGGCAATTCACGAGCCGGATAAATATCTAATAAAACAACCTCATCAAAGGCGGATAAACTTTTAGCAAAATCATCCACAAAATCTCTGGTTCTACTAAACAAATGAGGTTGAAAAACAGCCAATACTTTTTGATTTGGATACAATTCGCTGACTGCCTGATGCACGGCATTTATCTCTGTAGGATGATGCGCATAATCATCTATATATACTTTTCTATCCGTTTTTATTTGGTACGAAAACCTTCTTTTTATTCCTTTGAATGATGCAATGCCTTTTGCAATGGCATCGGTTGGGGTGCCGAATAAGTTAGCCATTGCAATAGCCATTAATGCATTCATTAAATTATGTCTTCCCGGTAAACCAAAATGTAAATCTCTAATTATTTCGGTAGGCGTTTGCACATCAAAAACGTAACTGCCGTTCCCTACTCTAACATTAAATGCCTTGTAAACAGCCGCTTCGTTTACTGCACAAGTGATGCCTTCTAATGGCAATTCTTTTGTTATGAAAAGATTGTTTTTATCTTCTATTTTAGAAGCAAATTCAATGAAAGAAGCTTCTATTGCTTCACTGGTTCCATAAATATCTAAATGATCCGCATCCATTGAGGTAATACATGCAATATTAGGATGCAAATGCAAAAAGGAACGGTCAAATTCATCCGCTTCAACTACAGTCACGGTTGAACCGCTTCCTATTAAATTTGAATTATAATTTTCGACTATTCCACCAATAAACGCGGTAACATCAGTACCACTTTCATACAAAAGATGGCCTAAAATTCCTGATGTAGTTGTTTTACCATGTGTTCCGGCAACCGCAAAACAAAAGGTGTCTTTTGTAATTAACCCTAAAACTTCGGCTCTTTTTTTGATTTGGTAATTTCTTTCTACAAAAAAATTCCACTCAGAATGCGTCTTAGGAACAGCCGGAGTAATAATTACCAGTGTATTGTCTAGATAAAAATCTTTTGGAATCAAATCAATACTGTCTTCGAAATGAATTGAAATTCCACTTTCAATTAACTCCGTAGTAAGAATAGAAGGCGTTTTATCATAACCCGAAACTTGCTTTCCCAAATTGCGAAAATAACGAGCCAGATTACTCATCCCGATTCCTCCAATCCCTATAAAATAGACGTTATGTATTTGATTTAAGTTCATTTTTTTATGTCTTAAAGTCTTAAAGCCTTAAAGTTTTAAAGTCATTTGACTTTATGCCTTTCGGATTTGGACTAATTTAATTATTTCATCTACAATTTGTTTTGTTGCTTCTGGCAGAGCCAACTGTTTTATGTTTTCACTAAGTTCTTTCTGTTTTTCCGGATCATTGACCAAGGACTCAAAAACAACACTAAATTGTGTGTCCAGTTGATTTTCTTTAAGCAGAATTGCTCCATTTTTATCTACTACAGCTTGCGCATTTTTAGTTTGATGGTCCTCTGCAACATTAGGTGAAGGGATAAAAATCACCGGTTTACCAACAATGCATAATTCCGAAACAGAAGATGCTCCTGCCCGGGAAATCACAAAATCTGCTGCTGCATATACTAAATCCATCCGGTCAATAAAAGAATGAATTTGTATGTTTTCATTTTCTTGACAATATTTATACTCCTCAAAATACAATTTCCCACATTGCCAGATCACTTGTACATTATGGGCTGAAAAAGTTAGAATTTCTTTAGCAATCAACTGATTTACTCTTCTTGCACCTAGACTTCCTCCTAATACCAAAAGCGTTTTTTTATTGGGATCTAAATCAAAATAGCGAACTGCCTCCGCTCTTTTACTGTCAATATCAATTAAATCCTGACGCACAGGATTTCCAGTCAAAATCATTTTTTCTTTCGGAAAAAATCGCTGTAAATTCTCGTAAGCCACACAAATCTTGTTGGCTCTTTTGCTTAACAATTTATTGGTAATTCCTGGAAAGGAATTTTGTTCCTGAATCAGTGTTGGAATTCCGCAAAGCGCTGCTATCTGTAACAACGGTCCACTGGCAAAACCACCTGTTCCTATTACTACATCTGGTTTAAATTGTTTGATTATAGTACGTGATTTCAATAAACTACTAATCAGTTTTATTGGAAAAAGAGTGTTATCAAAGGTGAATCGTCTTTGTAATCCTGCAATCCATAACCCTATTATTTTGTAGCCTGCCTGAGGTACTTTTTGCATTTCCATTTTATCTTTGGCCCCTACAAAAAGGAAATCTGCGTCCGGAAAACGAGTTTTCAATTCATTAGCAATAGCAATTGCCGGATAGATATGCCCACCCGTTCCACCTCCACTTAATATGAATTTATACTGTTTCATTTTCAATCAATTACTGCGTTATTGTGTTTTTATAAAACAACTTATTTATTTAAAACTGCCTGCAATGGATTTTTCGCTTTATCTTCAATAGAATAGGATTCCTCAACCACTGTTTCTTCTTCTAGTTCCCTATCGATTAATTTCTGAAGTGCTTCTTCCCTTTTGGCTGCTTCTTTCAATTCTTGTACGATCTCTTCTTCTTTTTTGGTCACACTAATAATGATTCCAAGGGCAAAACACGTCATCCAGATAGAACTTCCTCCGCTGCTAATCAAGGGTAATGTTTGTCCAGTGACCGGCAATAATTCTACAGCAACAGCCATGTTGACCATGGCCTGGAATATCATTGGAAAACCCAAACCTATGACGACTAATTTCCCAAAGAGCGTGGTGGCTTTGTGTGAGGCAATAACAAATCGGAACAACAACAATAAGTATAGTGTAAGCACGCCTAAACCTCCAATGAGCCCATATTCTTCTACAATAATTGCAAAAATAAAATCAGAAGAAGATTGTGGCAAAAAGTTCTTTTGAATGCTTTTCCCCGGACCTAATCCGTATATTTTTCCGGATGCAATTGCAATTTTCGCTTTTTCAATTTGGTAATCGTCTTCCTCTGGTTTATCTGTGGTAAAACTTTCAATTCTGTTTCCCCAAGTTCCTACCCTACTAAAAAATTTCGAATCAGGGAACGCTTTTGAAAGCAGAATAAAAAAGGCCAGAAATACAATTCCTGAACCCAGAATGACTGCAATGTATTTGATAGGATATTTTCCAATAAAAACCAACATCAATACCATCGAAAAAATCAATGCCGTTGTTGAGAAATTAGCTGGCAAAATAAACATTAAGGTAATGAATACCGGCGTCCAAAGCTCCCAAATTGAAGACTTAAAAGTAATAGGGACTTCCCTGGTTTTAGACAAGTACCGCGCTACAAAAATAAACAACACTATTGAGGCCAATGTTGACGTTTGGAACGTGACCCCAATAAACGGAACCTGAATCCATCGACTGGCATTAGCGCCGGCAATAACTGTTCCTTTGATTAATGTGTAGGCCAATAAAACCCAAACAACGGGCAATCCTACTTTAGAAATAGCCCGAAAATAATGATACGGTACTTTATGAACCCAGTAAATAATTAAAAAACCAATACAAATATGAGCCAAATGTTTGACTAAATAGCCCAATGTATTTCCGGTTCCCCGACCAAGATAGGCCAAGTTACTACTCGCACTAAAAACAGGCATAAAGGAAAACAAAGCCAATAAAGCCACGAATGACCAAATTACTCTATCTCCTTTCAAATTGTTTATTAGTTGCTTCATTTTTGGTTTTGGCTTTTTTTGGTTTTGGATTTTGGCGCTAAAACCTAGCACCTAGAACCTAAAACCTTTTTTCTATAAATTTCTAACGGCTAGTTTAAACTGATTTCCTCTGTCCTCATAATTTTCAAATAAATCAAAACTGGCACATGCCGGGGACAATAACACTACGTCTCCTTTTTCTGATACTCGTTGTGCCATTCTCACCGCATCATCCATACTGGACACTTCAATCATCATGTCAACCACATTCCCAAAAACATCAATTATCTTTTTATTATCCACACCAAGGCAGATAATCGCTTTAACTTTTTCACGCACTAAGGACATCAATTCATTGTAATCATTTCCTTTATCAACCCCGCCCACAATCCATACCGTAGGAGCATTCATACTGTCTAATGCAAAAAAAGTAGCGTTCACATTCGTTGCTTTAGAATCATTAATATACTGCACGTTTTGGATTTTAAAAACTTTTTCTAAACGGTGTTCTACTCCTTGAAAATTAGAAAGACTCTCCCGAATTGTAGCTTTTCTTATTTGCATTAATTTTGCCACAGAAGTTGCTGCCATTGCGTTTTTCATGTTATGTTTCCCTTCTAAAGCAATGTGTTCGGTGTCCATTGTAAACTCTTCCTGATTAATCTTTATTTCCATTTTGTTGTTTTGTATATAAGCTCCTTCGTTGAATGTTTTAGTCAATGAAAAAGGAATTAATTTCGCCTTTGTTGTGTGTGTTTTGAACCATTCATTGATGGCTTCGTCATCCGCATCATAAATGAGGTAATCCTCCTGAGTCTGATTCATCGTAATCCTGAATTTTGCGTCAATATAATTTTCATATTTATAATTATATCGATCCAGATGATCCGGGCTTATATTGGTAATTATGGCAATATGCGGTTTGAAATTTTCAATCCCGTCCAGCTGAAAACTACTCAATTCAAGCACATACAAATCATATTTATTATCAGCAACTTGCCAGGCAAAACTCTTTCCTATATTGCCCCCCAATCCTACATTTAGCCCCGCTGCTTTTAGCAAATGATGTGTCAGCATTGTAGTGGTGGTCTTTCCGTTACTCCCAGTTATCCCTATAATGGTAGCCTCAGTGTAAGGAGCAGCAAACTCAATTTCAGAAATTACCGAGATTCCTTTCTCCTTTAATTTTTTTACAATTGGAGAATTATCCGAAATTCCGGGACTTTTCATCACCACATCAGCATTCAAAATCAATTCTTCCGTATGCAGCTGCTCTTCCCAGGTTATTTCATTAATAAGAAGAACCTCTTTGTAATTCTCTTTTATCTTTCCAAAATCAGACACAAAAACATCATATCCTTTTTTCTTACCCAGAATAGCAGTGCCAACACCGCTTTCGCCTCCACCTAAAATTACTAGCCTCATGTTATCTTAATTTTAAAGTAACGATTGACAAAATGGCCAGCATGATGGCAACAATCCAAAACCGGGTCACAATTTTACTTTCGTGATAGCCCTTTTTCTGATAATGGTGATGCAAAGGCGACATTAAAAATATTCTTCGGCCTTCGCCAAAGCGTTTCTTGGTATACTTGAAATAACTGACCTGAAGAATCACAGATAAATTTTCGACAAGAAAAATTCCGCACAATAAAGGAATCAGCATTTCTTTGCGGACTGCAATTGCCAGAACTGCAATAATTCCGCCTATTGTTAAACTTCCTGTATCACCCATAAAAACAGATGCCGGATACGAATTGTACCAAAGAAACCCGATTAACGATCCAACAAAAGCCGCAATAAAGACTGTCATTTCCCCTGAATTAGGGATATACATGATGTTCAGATAATTAGAGAAAATAATGTTTCCCGAAACAAACGTAAATATTCCCAGTGCCAATACTGAAATCGCGGATGTTCCTGCTGCCAAACCATCTATTCCATCAGTCAAATTAGCTCCATTAGAAACAGCGGTGATAATAAAAATAACAACCGGAATAAAAATCAACCAAGCCCATTTTTCATATCCTTCCCCAGTCCATGCTAATAGTTCCGCATAATCGAATTCATTATTTTTAAAAAAAGGAATCGTTGTTGCAGTTGATTTTTCTTCGAGCGGCGCTTGAAAAACTACATTTTCAGTAGAAGCCTTGAAAACATTGGCTTTACCAATATCCGTTCTCACTGTAACCCCGGCATGAAAATACAAGACGGTTCCCACAATGAGACCTAAACCCACTTGACCAACAACCTTAAATATTCCTTTTAATCCTTGTTTGTCTCTTTTGAAAATTTTAATATAATCATCTATAAAACCAATAGTCCCCATCCAAAGCGTGGTAACAATCAATAACACAATGTAGATATTATGCAATTTTGCAAATAATAATACCGGTACCAGCGTAGCAAAAATAATGATTAATCCACCCATGGTCGGCGTACCCGCTTTTTCGTTCTGACCAGCTAAACCAAGCTCTCGCACGGTTTCACCCACTTGCTGTCTTTGCAAAAAGCGAATTATAATTTTTCCGTAAATTGTTGATAACAACAACGAAAGCATCAATGCTAATGCAGATCTAAAAGTGATGTACTGAAAAACACCGGTTCCCGGAACGTCAAGTGTTTTGTCTAAATATTCAAATAAATAGTATAGCATATCTCTTTGTTTATTTGGTTTATCTTTTTTTGGTTATTTGGTTAATCGGTTATTTGGATATTCCCATAAACAAATAAACAGTTACTCCGGTTAAACTTTTATTTTCCCAGTTGGCCTAGTGTTTTTTTAACTATTTCCATGTCATCAAAATCAAGGCGAATTCCATTTATTTCCTGATACGTCTCATGCCCTTTCCCAGCAATTAAAATAATATCGTTGGGCTGTGCCAATTGACATGCGGTTTTTATGGCTTGCTTTCTATCGGTTATTGACAGCACTTTTTTATAGTTTTGAGCGGCTACACCGTGTTCCATTTCGGTGATAATCACTTCCGGATTTTCATTTCTTGGATTATCCGAAGTGAAAATTGCTGTATCACTCCATTCAGCGGCAATTCCGGCCATAATAGGGCGCTTGCTTTTGTCTCTATTACCACCGCACCCCACAACGGTGATCAACTGTTCATTTTTGGCGCGAATGTCATTGATGGTTTTTAGTACATTTTCTAAAGCATCCGGCGTATGGGCATAATCTACAATAGCGGTAATATTTGAAGCAGAAACAATAAATTGGAAACGTCCCGAAACACTTTCTAAATCCGACAATAAACGAAGTACTTCCAGACTTTCCATTCCTAATTCGACTGCCGCTCCATAAATAGCTACTAAATTATACGCATTAAATGTTCCTATCAGCTTAACCCAAACTTCATTTCCGTTTATTTTCAACAACAAACCGGACAATTGATTTTCCAGGATTTTCGCTTTATAATCCGCATACGATTTTAAGGCATACGTACATTTTTTGGCTGTTGTATTTTGTAACATTACTTGCCCATTTTTATCATCAATATTCGATAATGCGAAGGCAGTTTTAGGCAAATTATCAAAGAAGGCCTTTTTTACATCTCTGTATTCTGCAAACGTTGGATGATAATCCAAATGATCATGAGACAAATTAGTAAAAATACCCCCTACAAAATGCAAGGCTTCGGTTCTTTTTTGGTGAATACCATGAGAACTGACTTCCATAAAACAATAGTCGACTCCATTTTTGACCATTTCATTCAAATAGTAATTTATAGTAATCGAATCCGGAGTCGTGTGTGTGGCTTTATATTCAATATCATCAACTAAAATTTTAACTGTTGAGAGCAATCCCACTTTAAACCCTGCCTTTTTAAACAATTGATACAACAAAGAAGCAATTGTGGTTTTCCCGTTTGTTCCTGTAATTCCAACCAATTTCAGGTTCTTAGAAGGATCCCCAAAATAATTAGAGGCCATAAATGCCAAGGCTGAATTCGTATCTTTTACCTGAACGTACGTAATTCCTTTTTCAATAATTTCCGGAAATGTGTCACAAATCACCGCAACTGCTCCTAATGCGATTGCTTTTCCTATAAAATCATGACCGTCTGATATTGACCCACGAATTGCTACAAAAACATCGTTAGACTCAATTTTTCTAGAATCGAAATCTATTTTGTTTACAGCAATATCCGTCGAACCCATTACGGCTTCAATGGCTACTTTGTATAATATGTCTTTTAGTATACTCATGATAATTCCAATAGTATCGTTGTGTTTTTTAGAATATTTTGACCTGCTTCAAGCGACTGTTTTTTCACTTTTCCAACTCCTACGACCTTTACTTTGACTCCCAAATTTCCTAATAAAGCAACAGCATCCATTCCTGGCATTCCTTTTACATTGGGTATAAACTGTTGTTTGTTCTGAGATTTCACAAAATAAGAATCATAATTATTTTCTTGTTTTGGTATCTTTCTATCTAAATTTTTAATTTCATTTGTCGAAGGGGCATCGGTAAATATTTTTTGTGCGATTCTCTTAAAAACGGGCCCAGCCACATCCGCACCGTAATAATTATTTAGCGCTGTACTTGGTTTATGCACCACAACTATACAAGAATACATTGGTTTGTCTGCCGGGAAGTAGCCCACAAAAGACGACGCATAATATTTTCCAGTTCCTCCAGCCTTTCCGTAATTCACCGCCGCTGTTCCTGTTTTTCCTGCCATCGAAAAATCTTTTGAATATAATTTAGAAGCCGTTCCTTTTTTGACAACATTTGCCAGAACTGCCCTTAATTTGGAAATAGTTTGTGGGGAACAAATTCTTGGATTCAAAACTTCTTTCTCATATTTTTTGATGGTTCTGTTCCATTCTTTTATTTCAGAAACAAATTGAGGCTTTACCATTTCCCCATCATTGGCAACCGCATTATAAAATGCCAGTGTCTGCATGGGAGTTATGTGGACTCCATATCCAAAAGCCATCCAAGGAAGCGAAATATTTGACCAGTTTTTATCGCCTGGCTGAGGGATATAAGGCACGCCCTCCCCTTTGATGGAGAGTCCTAAAGTTTTGTTTAATCCAAAATCATTAAGATGATTGACAAATTGCGACGGGTTATTTTTGTACGCTTCATACACCGCCTGAACCATGATGGTATTAGACGAAAGTTCAAAACCTCTTGCTAAAGAAATTTTTCCATAACCGCCTTTGTGGGAATCACGCACTTTTTTACCTGAATATACAACGACTCCTCCTTTGCTGTCATAAACAGAACTGGTATCCGCTTTTTTATCTTCCAGAAGTGCCATCAAATCCGCTAATTTATAGGTAGAACCCGGTTCATGAGACTCCGCTACTGCGTAATTAGTGGTTTCGTAGTACGTTCCGTCTTTTGCTCTTCCTAAATTAGAAATTGCTTTCACATGACCCGTTTTAGTTTCCATAACCACTACAGAACCATGATCTGCCTGATACAATTCCAACTGTTTAAGCAAAGCATGATGTGCGATATCCTGAATATAAACATCAATTGTTGATATCACATCATAGCCATCCTGAGGGTCTACTTCATTAACATCGCGTATGGGTTTCCACTGTCCCTTGGCTATTTTCTGTTTTAATATTTTACCGTCTTTACCATTTAGATAATTCCTAAAAGCCCATTCAATTCCTTTTCCATCCAGCGATTGCCCGTTTGATGTTCGCTCATACCCTACAGTACGTTCTGCAATTTTTCCAATAGGATGCTCTCTTATGGTTTCCTGTTCTACAATAATTCCTCCTTTATAAGCACCAAGATTAAATAAAGGAAACCCTTTGATTCTAACATATTCTGTATAACTTAAATCTCGGGCCACTAAATAATATCTGTTTTTATTGCCCCGGGCTTTTCTTAATTCATTTTCAAAATAATTTGCTGATTTCCCTAACAATAGAGCCAAAGAGTCTGATAATGGTTTCACATTCTTCTCAAATAATTCTGTTTTTGAAGCAAGTGCATCAAAGCGTATTTCATAATTTGGAATTGATGTAGCCAAAAGACTTCCATCAGCAGAATAAATATTCCCCTTATTGGCCGGAATAATAAAATTTTTAACGGTTCTTTGTTTGGCTAATTTTCTATAATAATCACCCTCTACCCATTGAATATTTGTTAATTTTACGGCTATCGCGATCGCCATCAGGAAAATTCCAAATGCGACCAGATAAATTCTGTAGGATATGTATTTATCTTCTACTGCCATAATTTTTTAAAGAAGCTTTTATCTTCCTCTTTTTTAACTTTTATTTTAATTGGCGGAACTGTTGAAGGAAAGATTTCTTTTTCTATCATTTTTTCAGAAACCGTTGATTCCATTTTTAATTTCATTAACTCAGACCGCCGATCTACAAATTCGGAACGCAACTCTTTAACCCGTCCGGTGAGCTCCGTAATTTTAAATACTTTTTGCTCAAATCGCTGAGTATTTGCAATCATAACAATAGCTAACAAAAGGATAAAAACAATGAACCGCCAGTTTTTGACAGCATCATCATCAATAAGAAACTTCGCTTTCAATATGCTATACACTCCGTTTTTCATTTGTCCTCTCCCCGACCCCCTCCAAAGGAGAGGGAGCCGAGATATTAAAAGTTAATATTTATTTTTCCTGTTTGGCTCCTCCCTTTTGGGGAGGCCGGGTGGGGATTATATTTTTTCAGCAATTCTTAATTTTGCGCTTCGCGCTCTGTTATTTGCTTTTATTTCTTCGGCATTCGGAACTGTTAGTTTACCAATGGTTTTAAAAGGAACAGAAAAGTTACCAAAAAAATCTCTTTCCGGCTCTCCTTCGAACATTCCGTTTTTGATAAATCTTTTTACCAATCTGTCTTCTAAGGAATGATAGGATATTACACTTAATCTCCCTGCTGGATTTAATATTTCCAGAGATTGCTCTAAAAACTCTTTCAAAACATCCATTTCCTGATTTACCTCAATTCGAATGGCCTGATATATTTGGGCTAATATTTTATTTCGAACTCTTTCCGGTAAATATCGCGCCAAAACGGCTTTCAACTCATCTGTTGTTTTGATTGGCTGCAGCTCTCTTGCCTCTACAATTGTTCTTGCCAAAACAGGAGCATTTTTCAATTCGCCATAATCCAAAAACACTCTTTTTAGATTTGCTTCATCATATTCATTGACCACTTTATAGGCATTCAAATCATTTTTTTGACTCATTCGCATATCCAGATCGGCATCAAAACGAGTCGAAAACCCTCTTTCCGGAACATCAAACTGATGCGATGAAACACCTAAATCTGCTAAGATACCATCCACACTTTTCACACCGTAAAAACGCAAGAACCGCTTTACAAAACGAAAATTCTCGTTAATCAGCGTAAATCTTTCGTCCGGCAAAGCATTTGCTAATGCATCTTCGTCCTGATCAAAAGCAAATAACTTTCCATCCGGCCCTAGCCTTTTCAAAATTTCTTTTGAATGACCGCCACCCCCAAAAGTGACATCAACATAAATGCCATCTGGCTTAATATTTAAACCATCTACTGATGCCTGAAGCAAAACCGGATTATGATATTCCATCGTCGTTGTCATTTATATTTCCCATTACTTCCTCTGCTAAATCTGCAAAATCAACATCTTCCCCATTTATTGATTTTTCATACCATTCTTTATCCCAAATTTCCACAATGTTTACGGCTGACGAAAACACTACCTCTTTTGTAATACTGGCAAAAACTACTAAATCTTTAGGTACCAATAATCGTCCTAATGCATCGATCTCAACCACTTTTACGCCTGCAGTAAACCTGCGGATGAAGTCATTGTTTTTCTTTACAAATCGATTGAGTTTATTGATTTTTTGCATCATTACATTCCACTCCTCCATGGGATATAACTCCAGACAGGGCTGAAAAACGGAACGCTTCAAAACAAATCCGTTTTGAAGTGAAGGTGCCAATTGCTTTTTCAAAGGCGCCGGCAACAGCACCCTTCCTTTAGCATCAACTTTACATTCATATGTTCCAATAATTGTATCCAAGAAAAAATATTAAATGATGTTGAGCAAAAATATAAAAAATATTACCACTATCTACCACTATACCCCACTTTGTTAATAAGTTTAACCACTTTCAAACAAAAACCCTTACTTTTTGGACAATCAGGCCATTAACCCATTCTGCTTAATTTGTAAGAAAGAGATCGTTATAGAAAAAAGACTGCCAAAACCAATGAAATTTGATTTTTTTAATGTAAAAATAAAAGGCATTTACATAGAAATTTGTTGCTAAATCCTAAAAAAAAATAACTAAATTTTATCTAAAGTGGGATAATTTTACAATTAAAAATTGTTCTAAAAATCCATTTTTATTTATTAAATCCTATATTTGTCAAAATTGAAAATCCGCATTTACAAAAAATGGAAAAACACTACAAAAAAGAAGGCAGATACAGCTATTATGAAGCTGGTGAAGGAACTCCAATCGTAATCTTACACGGACTTATGGGGGGACTTAGCAACTTTGATACCGTTGCCAGCTACTTTTCTACAAGAGGATATAAAATAATTATTCCAGATTTACCGATATATACTCAAAATATTTTAAAAACTAACGTGAAAAGTTTTGCAAAATATGTCAAGGATTTCATCACTTTTAAAGGATTAGATCGTGTTATCCTTTTAGGAAATTCACTTGGTGGCCATATTGCATTGTACCACACTAAAATGTATCCTGAAAAAGTAGCCGGTCTTGTAATAACCGGAAGTTCAGGTCTTTATGAAAGCGCCATGGGCGATAGCTACCCAAAAAGGGGGGACTATGAATACATTAAGAAAAAAGCAGAAGATGTATTTTATGATCCAAAAGTTGCGACTAAAGAACTTATAGACGAAGTGTACGAGTCTGTTAACGACCGCATGAAATTGATCAAAACACTGACTATTGCAAAAAGTGCCATTCGCCATAATATGGCAAAAGATTTACCTAAAATGCATGTTCAAACCTGTCTTATTTGGGGAAAAAATGACAAAGTCACCCCTCCAGATGTAGCAGAAGAGTTCAATAAATTATTACCTAATTCTACTTTATATTGGATCGATAACTGCGGTCATGCGGCCATGATGGAACATCCGGAGGAATTCAATCGCTTACTTGAGGAGTGGCTTACAAACACTCATTTATCCGTACACAAATCGTAAAAGGAGAATTTTATACCTAGCAAAAATGAAAATTAATACCGCCGAATTTGTTATTAGCAACTCTGATGTGGCAAAATGTCCAAAAGACTTTTTACCGGAATATGCTTTTATAGGTCGATCAAATGTAGGAAAATCCTCTTTGATAAATATGCTGACCAACCAAAAAAAATTAGCTAAAACATCCGGCAGACCAGGAAAAACCCAATTGATTAATCATTTTTTAATTAACAACAATTGGTTTCTTGTCGATCTACCCGGTTATGGATATGCTAAAGTTTCTAAAAAAACAAAATCTATTTTTCAAGAATTCATCACTGATTATTTTGAGACCAGAGAGCAACTTGTTTGTGCTTTTGTTTTGATTGATATTCGTCACGAAGCACAAACTATCGACATTGAATTCATGTCGTATATGGGTGAAAGCGAAATTCCTTTTTGTATAGTTTTCACGAAAGCGGACAAAATCAGCAAGGTAAAAATAGACTCTCACGTAGCCGCTTATAAAAAGAAAATGTTTGCGAATAACTGGGCCGAAATGCCGCATTACTTTGTCACATCAGCGACTGAATCTACCGGAAAAGAGGACGTATTAAATTACATTGAAGAAGTAAATCAGGCAGTTTTTAAAAACAACAGCCAGTTTTAGAAAACAATCTAAGAGCATTGCAATAAAATCCCAAAACTACACTTTAGTCTTGGGATTTTTTTGCAAAACAATACAAAAATTTACTTTGTGAGCTCCAATTTTTCAGCAAAATAATCGCAAAAATCTTTCATCGTATCCGCCATTTTTTCATCATCAGTAGCACGCTTGAAAGTTTCAGACATTGCCACTAAAGTCTGGTGAAAGAAAATTTTCATTTCATCTACCGGCATTTCCTTCGTCCACAAATCAATGCGCATACTTTCTTTTGCTTTGCTATCCCAAATAGACAACATTATTGCTTTGGCTTCCTCCAGCTCTACTCCGCCATCTTTAGCGGTCCACATTAATTTTTCCGGAACCTTATTTTCATCTAATTCAATTAGAAACTTAATTTCTGAGGTATGTGTATTTGCCATTACTTTTTAGGTTTGTATTTTGATTGTTTAAATATTTCTTTCGCATCTTTTTTTAACAGATCTGCAATACCTGCATCCTTATTATTCATATAGGATCGCACTATTTGCCAACCGATCCAGGCACCAACCCGACCTGGAGATTCATTGTCTATTTCCAGATAAAACTTAGAAAATGGTGCTGGATTTATAAATCGTGGAATTAACTTTTGATCGTTACTGTAAAGTAATTCTTTCTCAATAAAATAACGCCACATGTAACTTTCATTTTCTTGACACCATAATAATTGCTCTGGCGTATACCCTATTTTTTCGGCTTCTGTATACTTTGGCAAAAGCAAGTCTTTTAAATACAATTGTTTTCCACAATAAATCATCTGACTCAGCAAATCCTTATCTAAAACAGGAGGAATTTTACGTGTTGAAAAACTCGAAACTACATCTGGTGCAATCTGTCTTTGTTCAAAATTTTGTTTTAAATAATTGGGAAACTGATAAAATTTATGGTCTTTCCCTAAATACAATTCAAGTGAGATAATAACCAGACTGTCTGCATAAATGGCTTTATTATTATAGTCCATCTCAGCGATTACGGTAATCACTTTTGGTATTTTTGTTTCAGGAAAATAGTATTTAATATGCTTAAGCACGCCTTCTAATTCTTCTTTTACCGGTTCAATATCAGCATATTTTTTTTGTACTTCCGTATATAATTCTCTCCAGATTGGATCCTGCATTTTATTCAGCCAAACGCTGTTGTCATTTCCTGGAGGAAAAAAGAAAGGAAACTCATTTTTTATTTTCTCTAAGTCTTTTGGAGGCGTTTCAAAAAATATTTTATCAAATCGTTCTAATTTTACTTGTACAGGAATTGCAGCAATAGTATTCTCTACTTTACTTTTCTTATCACATGACAAAAAAAAGAGGCAAAAGACGAGGAACAACAGATCTATTTTCATAATTATTAATTAAATTTGTTACCACAGAATTTAAGGAAACCCATCTGCAACTAATTTAGTGTGCAAATATACATTCCTACTTTTTAAAACGTAAACTATTATGACTAAAAAAAGGGCACTACCCGTCGAAAAAATAAATACTCTTATTGTAAATTGGTTAAAAACATATGCTGAAAATGCTAAAGTGAACGGATTTGTTATTGGGATTTCAGGGGGAGTTGATTCAGCGGTAACCTCTACACTATGCGCCCAGACCGGACTGCAGGTTTTATGTATTGAAATGCCCATCCATCAAGCGCAAAGCCATGTAACAAGAGGCCGGGAACATATCGAACAATTAAAAAAAAGATTCCCTAACGTAACTAGCGTGGAAGCTGATTTGACATCTGTTTTTGAGAGTTTCAAAAAAATAGTGCCCGGTAATCATTCAGATATTTCTAAAGTAAACCTATCCCTGGCTAACACCCGAGCTCGCTTAAGAATGACCACATTGTATTATTTTGCAGGCATTCATTGTTTATTAGTTGCCGGAACGGGAAATAAAGTAGAGGATTTTGGCGTTGGTTTTTATACTAAATATGGCGATGGAGGTGTTGATTTAAGCCCTATTGCCGACTTAATGAAGTCAGAAGTCTATCTTTTAGGCAACTATTTAAAAATTCCAGATTCTATTTTGAAAGCACCGCCCACCGACGGATTATTTGGAGATGAAAGAACCGATGAAGATCAATTAGGCGCCAGCTATAATGAGCTAGAGTGGGCAATGGCAGAAGATCACGCTGGAAAATCAATCGAAAATTTTACCGGAAGAGACAAAATTGTTTTTGAAATCTACAAACGATTAAACACTAATAATCAACATAAAATGACCGCAATACCAGTTTGTTTTATCCCAAAAGATTAAAGAAATGATATTTTATATTGATTTACAATTAATTACAGAATTTATTTATTAATTTTACATTTCCAATAATAAATAATTCTAAAAAACTAAAATCATGATTAAAGTATGTATAGCCGATAATTACCCCGTTGTGCATTTTGGAGTAAAATCTTACTTTAAAGACAATGCCGAGATATCAATAGTAGCCAATGTTGGTAACTTTTTGATGGTACGGGATATACTTTTAACAAAAGACATTGATGTATTGATATTAGACTTGGAACTGGAAGGTCTTTCCAGTATTTTTGAAGTGAAAGCACTTTTGAAAAATTTTCCAAAAACTAAAATCATTATCTTCAGTGGTCTTTCAGAACAGATTTATGCGCCAAATGCCATTAAAGCCGGAGTATCTGGCTTTGTGCACAAATCTGAAAAACTAGAAACCTTAGGTCAGTCGATTGTTAAAGTCCACCAAGGAAAAATAATCATGAATGAGACTGTAAAGAAAAATTTAGCCTTAATTGCAAAACAAAGCAAGAGTGAAAGATTGTATCGTAAGCTTTCCAACCGGGAAGTGGAGGTTTTGCGTTATCTAAGTGATGGAAAGAAAAACCACGAGATCGCGACTATTCTTAAACTAAATGAAAAAACGATTAGTACGTACAAACTGCGATTGTTAACAAAACTAAATGTTACTAATCTAGTAGATTTAGTAAACAAAGCAAAAACGTTAGAAATCGTTTAGTACCATTGAGGCCTAACCACGTCTAGGCAATTTAAAAAAAAGAATGGATTACATGTGATTCATTACAATTAATAAAAGCGCTGTATCTCTGTATCAAATTTCAGAGATACAGCGCTTTTTGATTTATAGATTGTGTAGCCTTTAATGGTATCGTACCACAACTCGCCCTAATTTTTTTGAAAACTTACCTCGCAACTCGATATAACTCATTGCTAAAGACAATGACTCCATATTATCTGATTCCGGATCGTTAGAAACGGAGTTTTTCAACTCTTCAATAATCTCACTAAGCAGAAACCATCTTAAAGTAAGCAATGTGTCCGAAACATCCTGATTTAACATTTCTTCTTTACTTTTAGGGAAAATATTTTGACCAGTCCAATTGTGCAAAACATTTTTTTCCTCTTCCATTATAATATTAGTTACTTCATCAGGAACACCTGACTGGTAGTGATTTATATATTTATCAAGCCCAGAGTTCTCATTTTGCAAATAATAATCGATTAAATTTTTGTATATATCTCTAAATATAGGACTTGCAAATTCTACTTCATCATCTTGCAAACTCAAATATATTTTCTGAAAAACTTTTAATTCTTTTATTTCGGTAACGTCCACAATTTCTCCGTCGCTATTTGACTTTAATAAAACTTCTTCAAATTTTTCCGTCTTGTTACCATAAAGCAATAGGATTTCAATTATTTTACGTTCAAATCGATACAGTGAATCTACTTTGTCAGTCTGGACAGTATCGTCATTTTTAACATAGTCAAAGGCATTCTGCAATTGCTTTTGTTTGTGTTTTTTTTCAATTTCGATACCGTCTTTTTGGACTAATTGCGCCAAAGTGCTTAGTAAAACCTGCTCTGAAATATCCATTATTCTGGAACATTCCTGGATATAAATTTCTCGTTGAATCCTGTCCGGAATTTTCGAAATGCTGACGACCATGTCCCGTATAAGATCTGCTTTTTTGACGGGATCATTTTTCGCTTCATTCATCAAAAGAGAGGCTTTGAACTGAATAAAATCTTTTGCGTTATTCTCTAAGTATAAAACTAACGCTTCATAAGATGTTTTTTTTGCAAAACTGTCCGGATCTTCCCCATCAGGAAACGTACACACTTTTACATTCATTCCTTCCTCTAAAATTAGATCAATTCCACGCACAGAAGCCCGTAAACCTGCGGCATCACCATCAAAAAGCACTGTGATATTTTTTGTCAATCTGTTTATTAAACGGATTTGATCCGGTGTAAGCGCCGTGCCTGAGGAAGCAACCACATTTTCAATTCCGGATTGGTTGAACTGAATTACATCAGTATATCCTTCGACTAAATAACAATTATTTAATTTGGCTATTGATTGTTTGGCCTGAAAAATACCATACATCACTTTACTTTTATGGTAAATTTCACTTTCCGGTGAATTCAAGTATTTTGCCGCTTTTTTATCGTTGGTAAGAATTCTGCCTCCAAAACCAAGTACTCGACCTGACATACTTTCTATAGGAAACATAACGCGACCTTTGAACCTGTCAAAAGGCCTGTCATCTCTGGGAATTGTGAGTCCGGTATTTTCTAGAAACTCTAATTTATAACCTTTCCCTAAGGCTTCTTTGGTAAAGGCATCCCAACTTTCAGGGGAATATCCCAAACTAAATTTCTTAATTGTATCCGCAGTAAATCCTCTTTCTTTAAAATAAGAATACCCTATTGCTTTGCCTTCTTCAGAATTGAACAGGGTGTTATGAAAATAACTTTTTGCAAACTCCGATACCAAATACATACTTTCCCGTACATCCGTAATGGCTTTTTCTTGATCCGTTTGCTCGGTTTCCTCAATTTCTATATTGTATTTTTTGGCTAAATACCGTATGGCTTCCGGGTAAGTGAAATGGGAGTGTTCCATTAAGAAAGCAACTGAATTCCCTCCTTTTCCAGAACTAAAATCTTTCCAGATTCCCTTTGCTGGGGAAACCATAAACGATGGAGAACGCTCTTCCGAAAAAGGACTAAGCCCTTTGAAGTTACTCCCTGCGCGTTTTAATTGCACAAAATCACCGATAACCTCCTCTACCCGAGCAGTTTCGAAAACAGTATCTATAGTAGCTTTTGTGATCAAATCTATTATTTTTTGAAATCCAAAGTTACAAAGTTTAACCTGAAAAATTATTGTTAGTACAAATAAAATCAACTCCTAGTTAAACTCATAAATCATTCCATTTGATAATTTAAGAAGTTATTAATGTTTTACAAATCAAAGAAACGCGCTAAATCATCATTTTAAATCAGTTAAAAAAGTTATTAGTTTTTAACATTCTTTTATATTTAATAAATTAGACGTTATTTTGTAATTGATCCCCCCCCAATCTACATTACAACTTATTGATAAAGAAACAATTACTTTAAAAAACCTATATCTATGATGCAAAATAATTGTTAATTAATCAATTACACCAAGAACCTATGCCTGTATTTGACAAGAAAAAAATAAGCGAATTATTTGAAAACAGAACTATTCAAGAGGAATTCAATACGGTTTTATTATTTGCATCCGAGGTATGCGAGATGCCTCTTGCATTTATTTCATTAACAGACTCTATTAGTCCCATAATAGTTACAAAAATAGGTTTTGATTATATTCCCATCTCTCCTACTATTATTGCACTTAATGAGAATACCATCCAGCAAAATAAAATTAAAATTATCTCAGACATTAATAAAGACATTGATGCTCCTCCCGAAAATTTAAATTTAATAGCTTTTTTTGCGGGTTTCCCTATATGTTTTAATGAAAATCTAGTCATTGGAACTCTTTGTATTATGGATACTAGCCCTAGAGAGCTTTCTGTAATGCAGTTAAAACATCTAAAATATACTGTGCTACAAATCCAATCTTTATTAAAATTACATATTGAAAACCAGAGCTTACAAAAAACAATCAAAGAACAGGACACTCAATTTCAATTATTTATTGACAATTCAAAAGAAATTACTTACGAGCTTAACCTAGAAGGAATAATCACCTATGCTTCAGACAACTGGACTAAATACCTAGGCTATGAGAATAAAGATATTTTAGACAAAAGCAATACTTTTTTTTTACATCCTGACGATTTAGAAAATTGCAAAACTTATTTAAGTGAAGCAATTGAAACCGGAAAAAATGAAGGTGAATTTACCTATAGAATTCTTCATCAGGAAGGTTATTATGTTTGGCATTCCACACGTTTAAAATTATCTCAAAAAAATGGTCTGCCAATTTTTATAGGAAACTGTAGAGACATTACGGAGTATATTGAAATTCAACAAAAGCTAGTATTACAAAAAGAATTTTATGAAAAAATATTGGACAGGCTCCCAACGGATGTCGCCGTTTTTGACAGCAGTCATACCTACACGTATTTAAATCCAGCCGCTATAAAAAAAGAGGAGCTACGAAAATTCATTATAGGAAAAAACGATTTTGAATATGCAAAACATACTGGCAGAGATGATGCCTTTGCAAAAACAAGACGCATCCATTTTCTAGAAGCCATAGAATCCAGGAATACAATTGAGTGGGAGGATACTATAGAACATCTTGATGGCACAAAAACCTATCATACCCGAAAACTAACTCCTGTTTTTCATGAAGATGAAACCCTAGAAATGATGATAGGATTTGGTGTAGATATCACTGAAAGTAAAAAAACCCAGCAAGAAATTATTAAAAGCAGACAGCTTACTAAAAGTATAATCTACAATATAGCTGTGGGAATTATAGTCCAAGGCCCTGACTCAGAAATATTAGAAAACAACAAAGCAGCCTGCGAAATGCTAGGACTCACAGAAGACCAATTACTTGGAAAAACATCCTACGACGAGCACTGGAAGACAATTCATCTTGACGGTACTTTATTTAAAGTGGAGGATCATGCAGTCCCTCAAGCAATCCAGACACTAAAGCCAATAAACAATGTCATTATGGGAGTCTATAATCCCACACTTAAAAATTTAGTATGGTTGTTGGTTGATGCCGTACCCGTACTTGGAAAACACAATGAATTACTTTTCGTAATATGTTCCTTTATTGACATATCGGCACAGAAAAAAGCAGAAGATGATTTAAAAGAAAGTAACGAGCGCTTTTCTTATTTTAGCAAGGCTACTTTTGATGCCATTTGGGATTGGGATTTGACCACTGACAAAATTTATGTCGGAGATGGGTTTAAAACGCTTTTTGGTTATACATTTAAGAAAAATGTACTAGCAGCTAGTTTGCTTAATAATTTTTTACATCCGGATGAGAAAAAAGCTGTTTTTGAAAGTCTAGATGTGGCTGTTAAAAGTCAAAATAATGTATGGTCCCATGAGTATCGTTATAAAAAAACAGATACTTCCTATGGATTCGTAAATGACAAGGCCATAATCATTCGAAACAATGAAGGTAAAGCCATACGGATGATTGGTGCAATGCAAGAGATCACTAAGGAGAAGATACTCAAAGATGAATTACAACAAAGCCAAGAACAGTTTAAAGATGCTTTTGAATATTCGGCAGCAGGAATGGCGTTAATAGACATTGATGATAATTTTGTAGAAGTCAATGAAAAACTTTGTGAAATATTAGGCTATTCTAAAAAGGAATTTGCGTCCTTAACCTCTCAAGAAATAACTTATCCAAAAGATTTAAAAAATGATTTTATTTTGAAAGAGCAATTAAATTCCGGAAAAATCTCTAATTTCAATTTAGAAAAAAGATTTATTCATAAAAATAAATCTGTCATTTGGATGTATATATCTGCTTCAATAATTAAAAGCAGTCGAAACAAAACGAAGCGTCATATTTTCCAGATGATCAATATAACAGATCGGAAAAGGATTGAAAAACAAAACAAAATATTATCCGAAGAAAATAACAGGATCAAAACCATTCAGCTCAACAAAGCTAAAAATTTATACCGTCTTTTAGCTGATAACACCGTTGATTTAGTTTGCTTGCATAATACAGACACCTCTTTCAAATACGTTTCTCCTTCTATTGAAAAACTATTAGGATACACCCCACAATCTTTAATAGGGAAATTTCCTGTAGATTATGCCCATCCTGACGATATTGAGGAACTTCAAAGTCACATCATAGGCTTTCTAACAGAAATGGAAGACATAGCAATTCAGATCCGGTTTAGAAACATAAGCGGCGATTATATTTGGTTTGAAATTAAGGCCAATTTAGTTAAAGAAAATGGTGTTACAATTAGCTTTCATTCCTCAAACAGAGAAATTACCACCCAAAAAGAAGCCGAAGAAAAAATTGAAAAAGCATTACTGAAAGAACGCGATTTAAATGATCTTCGCACGAATTTAGTATCCACAATTTCACATGAGTTCAGAACGCCTATGACAACCATCAGAACTAGTGCTGAACTAATAAGTCTTTACTTAGAACATGAAAAAATAGAAAATGCTCCCCGTTTGCAAAAAAGAATTGATTGTATTATTGAAGAAATTGATCGCATTGTTCAATTGATGAATGCCGTGCTAACGATCTCAAAAGAGGACTCCGGAAAAACGAATTTCGATCCTACCGAATTTGATTTAAAACAAATTTGCCTGGATGTGATCGAAATAAGTTATCCCGATCAATTAATTGGAAGAAAAGTTCAAACCTCCATCAAAGGCGATAATTTTCGAGTTATGGCAGATCAAAAACTGATGGAATATACTATTTTCAACTTATTAAACAATGCCTTTAAATATTCAGAAGGCTTTGGTGATATTGAGCTAAATTTATGTGTCATCGAAAAAACTATTTGTTTAGAGATTATTGATTTAGGTATTGGAATTCCAGCCGAAGATCAACCAAAATTATTCAATACTTTTTTTAGGGCCAGTAATACCGATGGAATCCAAGGAACTGGATTAGGCCTCTATATCGTAAAAACATTTACAGAAAAAAACTCAGGAACAATTCAACTTGAAAGTAAATTAGGAAAAGGAACTAAGGTAACCCTTGAATTTCCAGTACACAATTAGAAGGAATCTCAACCAGCAGAGATTCCTATTTCCTGAAAAAAAGCCGTTTGAGACAAAATTATTCTATGTTTCTAAACCACAAACTTCAACGGCACGTGGACTACTTTCTTTGTTTCAAAGAATTCATCTTCAAAAAAATCAGCTAAATTGTATTCAGTCGCTTTAGGGAAACCCTTTAATTCTTCAGTTAAATCGCCTCCTTTTAAGTACAGAATTCCGTTTTTCAATTCGTGTTTGTTGTTCTTTTTGATTTTGGTTTTCACCCAAGAAACAAAATCCGGCATATTGGTCACGGCACGACTCACAATAAAATCAAAATCTCCTTTTACATTCTCTGCTCGCATTTGCTCAGCTTTAACATTTTTTAATTCCAATCCCTCGGCAACAGCCTGAACCACTTTTATTTTTTTTGCAATAATATCTATCAAATAAAAACGCGTTTCCGGAAAAAGAATCGCCAATGGAATTCCAGGGAATCCACCTCCTGTTCCCACATCAAGGACATACGTTCCCGGTTCAAATTGTATGATTTTGGCAATCCCCAACGAATGCAAGATATGTTTGGTGTATAAGGCATCAATATCTTTTCTGGAAATAACATTTATTTTTTCGTTCCAATCATGGTATAAAAAATCCAATTTTTCAAACTGTTCTTTTTGAATATCCGTTAAATTAGGAAAATGCTTCAGAATCTCATTCATCTTTTAATTTTTTAACAAAAGTAATACTTTAGAGTTAAAATATTTATCTCAATTTTGTATATCCAAAAATTTATAATAATTACCTTTGACCTTTATTGATTTTTTTATGACAGATACGCTACCAACATTTGCAAAACAAGATAGCCTGAAATTTTTCAGAACACTTAACTCACGGGTAAATACTTACTTTAAAGAAAACAACATCCAAAAGACTGGAAACTGGAAACTTTATTTAAAAACTATCATTTTGATTACGGTTTTCCTGGCGCCTTATTTTTTAATTCTGACATTAGGTATGCCTTTTTGGGCACATCTTCTATTAACAATTGTTATGGGAATTGGAATGGCTGGAGTGGGAATGAATGTCATGCATGATGGAAATCATGGCTCCTATTCCAATAAACACTGGGTCAATAAATTTATGGGAGGAACTATTTATGTTCTGGCAGGAAATGTCTACAACTGGCAAGTTCAACATAATGTTTTGCACCATACGTACACAAACATTCCAGGTCACGATGAGGATTTAGATGCCGGACGTGTGATTCGTTTTACAAAAGAAGCAACATGGTATAATTTTCACCGTTTTCAGCAATATTATTCGGTATTTTTATATGGATTATTAACGTTCAACTGGGCTATTACAACTGATTTCAAGCAGATGAAAAGCTATTTAAAGCGAAAATTATCTTACGGAGAAGCAAAAAGCCCAAAAATACTTTGGACCACTTTAATTATCACTAAAATAATTTACGTTTCTATTTGGATCGTGTTACCAATCGTTATTGGAATCACATGGTGGAAAGTTCTTATTGGATTCTTCCTCATGCATTATACCGCAGGACTCATATTAAGTGTTGTATTCCAATTAGCACACGTTGTCGAAGAAACGACCAATCCTTCTCCTAATGAATTAGGAGAAATGGATAACACTTGGGCGATTCACCAATTGTTTACCACCACCAATTTTGCACCAAAAAATGCCATTGTCAACTGGTACACCGGTGGATTAAACCACCAAATAGAGCACCATATTTTCCCAAATATCAGTCACGTGCATTATGGGAAAATTGCGAGTATCGTAAAGCAAACCGCCCAAGAATGCAACTTGCCGTATTACGAATACAAAACGATGCGAAGTGCTGTTATTGCTCATTTTAAGCATTTGAAAGAATTGGGAATGAAACCAGAACTTACATAATCATTCAAAATCACAACATCTAGAGATGCTCTGCAGTGCATCTCTACATTGCATCTTTACAGTGTATATATACTAATAAACTAACTACAACCTATTACAATGAATCCATTATCCGATAGAATAAACAATTTATCTACATCTCAAACATTAGCAATGGCAGCTTTGGCCAGAGAATTAAAAGCACAAGGAAGAGACATTATCAGTTTAAGCTTAGGCGAACCAGATTTCAATACGCCAGACTTCATCAAAGAAGCGGCGAAAAAAGCGATTGACGAAAATTACAGCACCTACTCTCCAGTAGAAGGATATGCTGAATTAAAAGAAGCCATTTGCAGAAAATTCAAAAGAGACAATAATTTAGAGTACAAACCCTCTCAAATTGTAGTGTCAACCGGAGCAAAACAATCCTTATACAACATTGCTCAAGTAATGCTAAACGAC
The DNA here is from genome assembly GCF_003984855.1 of Flavobacterium sp. GSP6. Lineage (NCBI taxonomy): Bacteria > Pseudomonadati > Bacteroidota > Flavobacteriia > Flavobacteriales > Flavobacteriaceae > Flavobacterium > Flavobacterium sp. GSP6. Next base: position 33,641 of record NZ_RYDO01000015.1, on the reverse strand, counting down.
GGTGACGAAGTAATTTTACCGGCTCCTTACTGGGTTTCGTATTTCGAAATCGTAAAATTATCAGGCGGAATTCCTGTAGAAGTACCCACTTCTGTAGATACGGATTTCAAAATCACACCAGAACAATTAGAAGCAGCAATTACACCAAAAACAAAAATGATGTGGTTTAGTTCCCCTTGTAACCCAAGCGGATCGGTGTACAACAGAGACGAATTAACGGCTCTTGCCAAAGTGTTGGAAAAACACCCACATGTATATGTTGTTGCTGACGAAATCTACGAGCACATTAATTTCTCCGGAACTTTTTGCAGCATCGCATCCATCCCGGGAATGCTAGAACGAACAATTACCGTAAATGGAGTAGCCAAAGCTTTCGCCATGACAGGTTGGAGAATTGGATATATTGGCGCACCAGAATTCATTGCAAAAGCGTGTACAAAAATTCAAGGTCAAGTAACAAGCGGTGCCAATAGTATTGCACAACGTGCTACCATTACTGCTGTTGATGCTGATCCAAGTGTTCTAAAACACATGGTGGACGCTTTCCATAGCCGTAGAGATTTAGTCGTTGGATTATTAAAAGACATTCCAGGAGTAAAAATCAACGTTCCCGAAGGTGCTTTTTATGTATTCCCAGACGTTTCTTCTTTTTTCGGAAAAACATTAAAAGGAACGTTTATCAAAGACGCCAATGATTTCTCTATGTATCTTTTGGGCGAAGCCAATGTAGCAACCGTAACCGGTGACGCTTTTGGAAACCCAAACTGTATCCGTTTTTCTTACGCAACAAGCGAAGAATTGCTAATTGAAGCCTTACGCCGAATCAAAGAAGCTGTAGCTCTTACTGAGGTTCCTGCATAATATAAAATTTGTTTCAAGTTTAAAATAGTTTAAGGTTTAAAGTTTTAACGCTTTAAATTTTAAACTATTTTTTTTTGGGGCATGCCCCGCAGAAAAGGCGGGTCGGGCTATCCGTTGCAATCTTTTTTATTACCTTCGCTATCGCTGCGGGAATACAAAGGATTTCCACTACTATCCCTCATGCAGTAAGAACAGCTCGCGAGATGTCCCTAGCTATACCTAACACAATAAAAACATGAAAATACTACTTCTCGGCTCAGGCGAATTAGGAAAAGAATTTACAATCGCTGCACAACGCATAGGGCAAATCGTAATTGCGGTGGACAGTTACGAAAATGCACCCGCCATGCAAGTTGCCCATGATTTTGAAGTCATCAATATGCTCGACGGAGAAGCCCTAGACCGCGTCGTCGCCAAACATAAACCTGATTTTATTGTTCCCGAAATAGAAGCTATCAGAACCGAGCGTTTTTATGACTATGAAAACCAAGGAATTACCGTAGTTCCTTCTGCGAAAGCGGCAAACTTCACGATGAACCGTAAAGCGATTCGAGATTTAGCATCTAAAGAATTAGGATTAAAAACCGCAAACTACCGCTACGCCACTACTGCCGAGGAATTACAAAAAGGCGTTGAAGCCGTTGGAATGCCGTGTGTCGTCAAACCATTAATGTCTTCGTCCGGAAAAGGACAATCCACCATAAAAACCGAAGCCGATATTGAAAAAGCATGGAAGTATGCCGTGGAAGGTTCCCGTGGCGATGTCGTAGAAGTGATTGTAGAAGCATTTGTCAAATTCAATTCGGAGATTACTTTATTAACGGTGGTACAAAACAATAATCCGACACTTTTTTGTGCGCCAATTGGCCATAGACAAGAACGTGGCGATTATCAGGAAAGCTGGCAACCCGCCAGAATTTCCGACAAGGATTTGTACGAAGCGCAAGACATGGCCGAAAAAGTAACCGAAGCTTTGGGCGGCGCAGGACTTTTTGGAGTCGAATTTTTCTTGACTGATGATGGCGTTTATTTCTCGGAAATATCGCCTCGTCCGCATGATACCGGAATGGTAACATTAGCTGGAACACAAAACTTCAATGAATTTGAATTGCATTTACGCGCTATTTTAAGTTTGCCTATTTTTGAAATCACATTAGAAAAAGCGGGAGCCAGTGCAGTCATTTTAGCTTCGGAAAACTCTACAAACCCAACGTACTCCGGTATCGAAAAAATTGCGGCTTTACCTAAAACGGATTTCAGAATATTTGGTAAACCAACTTCAAGACCCTACCGCAGAATGGCAGTGGCTTTAGTAAGTGATACCGTAGAAACTCCAATTGAAGAAGTGGTAGAAAAAGCAAAAAATGCAGCAAGGTTGATTACCGTGCATTCGTAATTACATTTAATAAACTTCCAATATTATACCGAAAACAAGATGAAAAAAAAATTCGCTAAATCAGTGTTATCAGCGTTCCTTTTTATCATCTTGTGAATTATCACCTAACCATTCGAAAGTTCTTCTGGAACCTTTAAATACCTTTGATAAAAAAATACCGATGTCTAATTCTATCGTAGACATCCTGAATAATGATTACCCACACTGCCTTCAAGGGAAAGTTTTCAAAGAAAAAAAATATTTGCTTACACATAGGATTTCCAAAAATGAATGAATATTGCCTCCATGGTCACAATAAATTCGAGAAAGAACCGGGTTATTTTCATGGTGCAATGTATGTTAATTATGGTCTGACGGTAGCACAAGGTATTGCCACATTTGGCCTTGCTCAATTCTTTTTTGCCGAAAGTTTTGATTGACGAATCATTCCAATTATTGCAGTTGTCATTATTGAAATGGCTTCTATTAACATTCCTCTTTCCAGATTAATATGAATTTACATGTTTAAAAATTATTCGATGTAAAAAACGAGTATCTTAGCTAAAGCAAAAAACAATCAATTATGAAAAAGTTATTATACTTAACCCTTTTGTTCGTTGTAACATTAGCAAGTGCTCAGGATAAAGATAAAAAAGAAGAACCAAAACCACAAATTGTTGAGGCTGCTTGTGGTCAATGCCAGTTTGGAATGGAAGGACACGGTTGTGAATTAGCCGTTCGTGTGGATGGAAAATCTTATTTTGTTGACGGTAGTTCAATCGATTCGCACGGAGATGCACACGCCAATGACGGTTTTTGTACAACAATACGAAAAGCCGAAATTGTTGGTAAAATTGTAGACAATCGATTCAAAGTAACTTCTTTTAAATTACTGCCAAAAAAATAAAAAAAGGGCTAAAAGAAAATTCTTTAGCCCTTTTTTTATTACTTCGATTTCATACTCGCTTCCAAATTGATATTCTCAAAACTTGAAACATCAATAACTTCTTCCATGTCTACATCAAAAGAAATTTTCACACTGTCACCCACAATTGTTACTGGCAATTGATTGGATATTTGTGACGAACCCACAAAAATATTAGGGTAATCTTTCACCTTAAAATAATAAAAGCTATTCCCGTTTTTCACATCATTCTGAATTCTCGTTACTACTGATTTTACTGATTTTTTATTAGAAACACTATTTGGGTTTATTTTATTATCAGACATATTGTAGACATTTTTAAACGAAGTCAAGGTTTCCCGCATTGTATTGCCGACGCCCACAATCGTATAATCTGAAATGGCCACCATCGCAAACATTTTAACTAATCCGCCGTTATCTTTGAGCGTCATCGCATACGTGGGAATGTTATTGATATTATACGGAATAGGCAACGACGCTTTATATCCTTTCTCCTGAACTTTCCCTTGTGCCGAACTTTGAGCCGCATATTCCGTCGCGCCACTTTGTTTGTAAAAAGTAGTTTCTTTGGTTCTGGTATCTACCAATACAAAACCTACAGCAGATTCTTCTTTCCCGACCGAAGTTAATCCGGTGTACCAATAGGATTTATTGTCTTTTCCGTACACCAATGTCATTCCTTCTGTAATTTGCAGTTTATCCTGATTAGAAAAATTCCAATAGCCGTGAACATATTCACCCCAATCATTCAACTGATTTTCTATAAAATCCAAAGGCTGAATTCGATCCACCCATTTTGGCGTTTTAGCAATTGAATATTCATTTATAACTCCAGATTGTGCATCAACCACAATAACTCCCGTAGCTTCTTTTCCTGAAAAACCAATTTTTTTCACATATTTAGTGACAATCCAAAACGGATTTCCAGCATCGTCAATTTCAAAACTAAAATCAGCCAGACCAACAGTAGCATTTCCATTAAAATAAACGTGTCTGTGAATGTCACTTTGGAAGTAAGCGCCTTGCTGGTATTTAATCTTAATATTCTTCCCTCCTACACTCTGAACTAATTTCACATCACGTTCATTGGTTGCAGAAACCATAACATATCCCGCAGTTCCCTCTTGGTTGTTAAACCATTTCAAAAAACCAGAATGTAATAATGGAGCAACCCAGTACAAGTTATTGTTCACCTTTTGGATACAAAAATCCCCCAATTCTACCTGACTTCCCAAAGCGGGTTGAGAACCTAAAATTTTCTCTCCCAAAAGATGGGCTAGTTCCTCATCGACCACACGGATTTTATCAATTGAAATTGGAGCAATATGATTCGTAATTTTTTGTCCGTTTTTAACCTCGCCTATTAATTTTTGATACGAATCGCTTCGGAACATTTTTAGGCTGGTTATAAAAGGAAGTGCAACACAATACGCTAAAAGCAATCCTACCAAAACAAACAAAATCTTGTTAGGTTTGGAAACAATCTTGACTTGCTTTGTTTGCTGAGAAATAGTCAAACCAACAGAAAATAAGATCCCTATTACTAACAACAGTAATAAAATAAAAGCAAAACCAGTAAATCCATAATTGATTACCGGAAGGTTGCCATAAAACAATAAAAAACTAAAAAGGAGTAAGAAAGCTATTGATAAAATCTTTTTCATAAAACTAAGTTTTAAATATTAGTCTTTAATACTCCTAAATGTTACACTAATAAAAGTGTCAATTTTAAAGAAAACAATAACCCTATTTACAATACCGCAAAAAACAGTATTTTTGCATTCTGATTGGAATTCATTTTTCAGTCTTTAATTTTTTTCAATCTTTAAAATAAAAACATGAAAGCATACGTATTTCCAGGTCAAGGCGCGCAATTCACAGGAATGGGTAAAGACTTGTATGAAAATTCTGCTCTCGCAAAAGAATTATTCGAAAAAGCCAATGCAATTTTAGGTTTCCGCATCACAGACATCATGTTTGAAGGAACAGCCGAGGAATTGAAAGAAACCAAAGTGACACAACCAGCCGTTTTCCTCCATTCGGTGATTTTAGCAAAAACATTAGGGGAGGATTTCAAACCAGAAATGGTAGCGGGACATTCATTGGGTGAGTTTTCAGCTTTAGTAGCTAATGGTACTTTATCTTTTGAAGACGGCTTGAAACTGGTTTCTCAAAGAGCTTTAGCTATGCAAAAAGCCTGCGAAATAAAACCATCGACTATGGCGGCCGTTTTAGGATTGGCTGACAACATTGTAGAAGAAGTTTGTGCTTCGATTGACGGAATTGTAGTCCCTGCAAATTACAACTGCCCAGGACAATTAGTGATTTCAGGAGAAACATCAGCAGTGGAAAAAGCGTGTGAAGCGATGAAAGGCGCTGGTGCAAAACGTGCATTATTGTTGCCTGTTGGAGGTGCTTTTCACTCTCCAATGATGGAACCGGCTCGTGAAGAACTGGCCGCAGCTATTGAAGCAACAACGTTCTCAACTCCTATTTGTCCGGTATATCAAAATACAACAGCCAGTGCAGTATCAGACCCCGCAGAAATTAAGAAAAACCTAATCATTCAATTGACAGCTCCCGTAAAGTGGACACAATCAGTACAGCAAATGATCCAAGACGGAGCAACCTCATTTACTGAGGTAGGCCCTGGAAAAGTATTAGCAGGATTGATCGGGAAAATTGACAGAGACGCTGTTACCGCTAATGTATAAAATAGTGGTAATTGGTGTCCAATAAACGAAATTTCCCCAAACTTATGTTTGTAGCGATTTTGTTTATCTTTATACGATGAATGTACTCAATTATCAATTTTTTAAAATGAAAATATAATGAAAAAAGCACTTTTAGGATTAGTATTTGTTGCCACTTTAATGACTTCTTGTAAAGAAGAAACAAAAGAGGAAGTGAAAGAAGCTAGAGAGGCCATTAGTAATGAAATGGAAGGAGCTATCGATACTGCGGCGGTAAAAGTTGATGCTGCCGCTGATTCTACCAGAATAAAAGCAGGAGAAATTCTTAAAAAAGGAGCTGACAAAATAAATCAGGCTGCTGAAAAACTGAAGGAATCCGGAAAAGAATAATTCAAAAACAAGGCTGCCCGGAAAGTAATTTCCAGACAGCCTTGTTTCTAAATTGAGTACACAAGCCCTCATCTAGTTGCGTACTGTAAATTAATAAAGAGGTACAACGTTAAATCTTGGAAAACCGGGTTAAATTTCAAGAATTAATTTAAACAAAAATAAGCTTAAATGGTTCATAACATTACGATTATACCCGAAGTTATCGGGTGCTCAAATTCTTTATCGCGCACAAAATTCAAATAGCCAAAGTCATTTAATTTTAGAGGTTAGTTTGGTTCTACAATTGATAACCCTCAATTTATTGATTCGAATATCCTAAAGTCATATTAAAGAGACTGATATTTATTTGTTTTATCTTTTTTTGTATAAAGATCCATTGTCGAAATAATCAATCTCTAATCTTAGCTCTTGAACAATTGATTCGTAAGTGTTTTTTTGAAACCTAGATAAATAAATGTAGATTAGCTTACTATTTAAGGAGCAAAATTTCCTTTATATTATTTCAAATGAAATGGATTACTAGAGAACGCCCTAAAATTGATAGAATAGCCAGTCCTTGGTTGATCAAAACTTTTGTAGACAAAAACGCTGAATTTATTTATGTCCCATTCAGTGATGTTTTGAATAAAGCAAAAGAATTTGATGCCATTCCTTTTGATATTCCTAATGTAGAATACACACATTATGAAGAAAAAAGCACCTTTGATTATATTGTAAAAAAATATAAAATTAAAGACCCAGCTATTTTAATTATAGCTGATATTGTACGAGGAGCAGACACAGATAGACACGATATTGCAAAAGAATCAGCGGGACTTTTGGCAATTTCAGCGGGACTTTCTTATAATATTACAGATGATTATAAGTTATTAGAAACAGGAATGGTTATTTATGATGGGCTATACAGTTGGGCAACAAATTTGTACAAACAGAATCATTTGCAGAATAGTCCTTTTGAAAACCTGCTGCACGAAGTGTACAATAAATTTTTAAAGGAAAAGAAAAAAAACAAAAAGAAAGCTCCAGCTTGGGTCAAAGATTTGAAAAAAATTATTCAGGATCAAATAGACAATCAATTTACTTTTGACCTAAAAAAAATTTCTAGTGACTTGGAGATTAACCCTTCTTATTTATCAAGAGAATTTTCAAAATATTTTGGAGACCTCAATTTTGGAGACTATGTTAGAAAATTACGAATTGAAAAAGCAATCTTCCTTATTCAGAATTCAACGTACTCTCTTACTGAAATAGCTTATATGACCGGCTTTTCAGACCAAAGTCATTTTACGAGGATATTCAAAATACATACAGGGAAAAACCCTTCTTCCTACCGAAAAAAAAAGCAAAAAAGTAATTCAAATACAAAAAGTAAATAGCATTCTATTTATTCCTATTTCTCCTCTGTAGTTTTGTAAAAAATACAAACTATTATGATTTTTTTCAAATATTTTCTTCTTGTTGCTATATTAGTATTTTCTATACCTGCAATTGGGCAAATAACTTATCCGAAAATTACGGGATATTTTGGGATATTACATCCCATTGTAACGGTAAGTCCGGATGGAACTAATATCAATTTTAGAGATTATTATGCTCTGGGTTTCCCAACTGGAATCAATATTTGGAAAAGTCCAAAAATTGGGTTCTCATTTGAAATTGTACCCAATATAAGAGCAGAAAACGGAATTAGTAAAGTGAATAGTTTATTATTTCATCCTGGCGTATTAGTAGCACTAGGAAACGGATACACCTTTGCAGGCAGAGCAGCATTTGAGACTAGTGGTAGGTATGGCATAACTCCAGTATTCAACAAAACGATAATAAAAAACACCAATAGCAGTTATTATATTGCCATTCCATTGCCAGTGCGGTTTGGTAATGATCACCCTACCACTTTTACTGTAGGTTTCCAATTTGGCATCGCCTTTTAAAGCTACTTAATTTATGAAAGAAAACACAATATATATGTTAAAAGTGTTAACTGTTTGTTTTCTAAAAATTAAGTCATTCAGGTTTCGCTAGTCCAGTGCTACTAGTCAATTAAGTACCCCCGAGATTTAGTCAAAGAAAATAGGCTTTCGAAAAAATAAATTTAGAGTCATTTAAAAAAAAGGCACAGCATAATATAACGAACATAACGACGACAATACATGCCGTTTTATCAATATTTGCAAGATCTACATTAAGGAAACACAAGAACGAACCTCATTTTGATTTCCGCAATAATAGGACTAATTTTAAAAATAATTTAAACGCTAAAAAAATGAACAGAAAAGATTTCTTAAAATCGAGTAGCTTGTTTGGAGCAGCAGCATTAGTGCTTCCGACTACAAACACGTTTGCTAAAAATTTAGCAGACAATTCCATTGATAAATTGGTAGATGCCAATGGTAATTATATTCAACAAACGTTGCCTTACAGCGAAAGTTTTTTGGAACCCTACATGGATGCCGAAACCTTGCACCTGCATTATACTTTTCATCACGGTGGCGCAGTAAAGGGTGCTAACAAAGATTTACAAATGATAAAGAAAGCATTGGATGAAAACAATTTGGAAACTGTTGATTTTTGGACAAAAAAGCTCTCCCATCATTTTTCATCTCACATTTTACATTCTATATTTTGGACTAATCTTACCAATAAAAACACATCACCCCAAGGTAATTTGCTAAAACGAATAGAAAAAAGTTTTGGTAGTTTCGATAGATTGAAAGTTCTAATTGCTGCCACCTCAAAAAATGTTGACGGCAACGGTTGGGGAATTCTTGCGTATCAACCTTACAGCGATAGCCTGGTAATTTTACAATGCGAAAACCACGAAAAACTTACGCAGTGGGGAGCCATTCCGATATTGGTTATTGATGTTTGGGAACACGCCTATTATTTAAAATACAAAAATAAACGAACCGATTTCGTAGATGCTTTATTCAATATAATCAATTGGGACAATGTGGCGATGAGATTGAACGATGCAGAAAATCTGATGAAATAAAATAGTAATAAAAACCAACTAAGTAACAACCATTGTATAATATCGTATTTTAAAATTAGATGAAATAACCCAACAGATTGATTTTAAACTACTGTTTACTACTTTTGACTTTATGACGTTTAAACTTTCGACTTACTTATTCTATACGTTTGGCTACTCGGTTTAAAATAAGTAGAAGTCTTTTAGAAAGATGAAAAAAATATTTTCCTGCCAATAACCCTTCAAAAAAGAATGGTTAATTAAAATCGAATTAAATTATAAATTGTTATTTCTTCAAATCCTGCATAAAATGGTTAGAAAACAGTTCCTAATCGCCCACAAAAAACTTCATTATTTCTAATGAAGTTTTTTTATGCCTTTTCTTTAATTTACCACCCCTGCGTCAACCCGTTTTTAACAACCTCTTCGTATTTTTCTTTATCAAAACGGTATAAATTAGGGGCTTTGTGGGCTACATTACTTTTCTTCTCGTCCAGCTTATTTAATATCCCAATTGCCATTATCTTACGTAAAAAATTTCTACGGTCGAGTTTTCTGCCTAAGATGGTTTCATATAATTTCTGCAACTCAGGAATCGTGAATTTTTCGGGTAATAAATTATAGCCTACCGGCATTAAATTCAATTCCATGCGGAGTGTTTCTAATGCTTTATCTAAAATTTCCTTGTGATCTAAAACTAATTCCGGCACCGCATTATGGTCAATCCATTCCACCGTTTCATTGTTACCCTCGGGTTGCGGAATCGTTTTTAAAAAATCAACCAAGGCATAATACCCAACGGTTACAAAACGACTGGCAAACCATTTGCCTTCCGCTAAAGGTATTCCGTAAAAATCTAAAACAGTATTACTGACATCAACATTGCACCTTCTGGCTGCTCCAAAAGTTGAAAATTGTCTTAGAAAAATCCCCCTTAGTCCCGTTCTACCATTCAAAACTGTGATAGCAGCCTGATCAATATCCTCATTTATAGGCACAAAACCACCGGGCAAAGCCCATTTATCACTGTACTTTGTTTTTATCAATAACACTTTTAGCTGATTGTCATGAAATCCAAAAATCACACAATCTATTGATAAACCGGGCTGATAGTTTTCCTTATTGTCTAAAATATTTTTTAACATGTACTTATTTTCTGATAATTAAAGTATAATTTATTAGTGTTGCAATTTAGCTCATTTTTATAAGAAAATTAAAGAACATCACTTTTTCAAAACTCTCAATGCTGTGTTTTTCTATTGAAAAGAAAAAACACTGCAATAATAGTACAAATCGATTGTGTAAAAACACATCTGTACTAAAAATAGCTTAAAAAAAGTATTAATCAAAAAATTATACAAAATGCATTACGAATCAAATAAATATGCGCAATGCGTCAAAATAACACATTTAATTAACGAACCCAATAATTCAAAAACAACCCAGTAAAAGACGAAAAAAAAATGTTTTTATTACTTTTTGGACTGATATCAATCTCCCAATCGCATGCTCAAGATGTAGATTATCGCGCTAAGGCAAAAAAACTAGTAGCTAAAATGAGTTTAGAAGAAAAGCTTTTTTATGTTCCGGCGAAACCGATTAGTCCACAAAAGCTGTTCAATACTGGATATTCCCACTATTTTTATGACGGATGGACCGCTTGGTTTGCGTAAAGCAGAAGGTTTCGACTTTACTAATAGTGTTCCTTCCATTCTTTTCCGACTGCATCGGCACTTGCTTCGTCCTGGAATCCAGCATTGGTACAAAAAATGGGTGAAACCCTAGAAATCGAATCTCAGACTAACGATCTTCAAATAGTATTAGACCCCGGAGTAAATATGAAGCGATCGCCTCTTCTCGGAAGAAACTTCGAATATTTTTCTGAATATCCAGTTTTAGCCGGAGAAGTTGCTGTTAGTTTTATCAATGGTCTTCAAAGTCAAGGCGTGGGAACTTCCATGAAAAATGCCATCATAACTTTAATATGATGGCATTTTTATTAAAAAAAAATATTTTTTAATTACAAAAAATCTAACGTTCGTTCCAATGCCATTCCTCTCGATCCTTTTATCAAAATAGTACTATTGTTGAATGTTATCATTGGTAAATCATTAGAAAATTCCTCAAATGTACTATAGAACCAAAAGTTGCTTTTTCCCATTTTATTGGTATAAAATGCTGCACCTATAAAATAACATTTCACTTTATCTTCGTTCAAAAGAAGGTCAACTATTGCTTTATGTTCTTGCTGACTTTCCTGTCCCAACTCAAACATATCTCCCAAAATCATAACCTTATTTAAATCCTCTAACTGTAGAAAATTCTCAATAGCTACAGCCATACTACTCGGATTTGCATTATAGGCATCTAGAATTACTTGATTAGTTCCTTTTGTCAACAACTGTGATCTGTTGTTTTCAGGTACATAGCTTTCTAAAGCTTCTTTTATTGCGATATCATCGATACTAAAATACTTACCAATAGTGAGCGCTGCATTGATGTTATTGGCATTATACAACCCAATTAGGTGGGATTTTATTTCCAATCCGAAATAACATATTTCTACAAAAGGATTTGCCTTAATCGAAGTAATATTAACATCCGCATTTGTTTTATTTATACCAAAAGTAAATGAGTGTAACCTTTTTGATTTTTCAACTTGAATTGTATCTTCCAAATTAACAAAAGCAAGCTTGTCTTTTTTTGAAAGGTATTGATACATTTCGCTTTTGCCTTCAATAACGCCCTCTACACCACCAAAACCTTCTAAATGGGCTTTGCCAAAATTAGTGATATACCCATAATCCGGTGTTGCTAATTCACATAGAAATTCAATTTCTTTTTTGTGATTTGCTCCCATTTCAACTATTCCTATTTCAGTTTCTGAAGTAAAAGAAAGCAGTATCAATGGAACCCCAATATGGTTGTTTAAATTGCCAACGGTTGCTTTGGTTTTAAATTTTTTCGAAAGTACAACCTGAATAAGTTCCTTAGTGGTTGTTTTTCCATTACTTCCCGTAAGCGCAATTATAGGTAATTTTAAATATTCACGATGGTATTTTGCTAATTCCTGCAGCGCGACCAGACTATCTTCAACTAAGATAGTCCTTTGATCAATAAAATAAGATTCATCATCAATTATAACATACGCAGCTGCTTTTTCTAATGCTTCTTTTGCAAAAGTGTTAGCATCAAAACGCTCTCCTTTTATGGCAACAAATAAGGAGTTTGGCTCAATCTTGCGGGTGTCAATTGAAACTGAGTTGCATTGCAAAAACAAACTATGAATGTAATTAATATCCATTTGAAACGATTTAAAAAAACAAAAGCCCTAATCAAAGGGCTTTTGTTTGTATTTATATAAAAATTAATTTCTGGCTGATCTTTTTTTATCTGCTTTTGCTCCTACTCTAGACATCGCACATCTAAAGCCAATGTAATCTGTGGCCATGTCCTGAGGAAAATACCTTCTTTGAGCCGGATCTAACCAATAGGCTCTATCCCTCCAGGATCCTCCTTTGTAAACTCTGACATTGTCATTTATCAAAGTTGTTCTTTTGCTTGATTTATCATATTTCCTAACCATGTTCCCTAAACTGTCCGTAGTCACATTGTGTATTGGGGAGTTATACATGTTTTTTTCTTCTTTCGTTTTCTCGTCATCTGATTCTGAATCTCCAAAATTATAATATCTAGTAGATTGTTTATCTCCATCTCTGTAGTTAATATTATCACTTTTATTAAAATTTTGTCTCAGATAAGTCTCTTGTTCGTCAACGGGTACCTGAGCGATTTGACCTGGAAAGTTTCTGGCAATGATTCTTCCGTTGCTTAAAGTGTCAAATTTCATATTGTCTTTAGTGACAATTTCTACTTTGCCATCTTCACCAATTTTATTTTTAGTGTATTGATTCCCTCTGAAATAATTAAAGTCATTTGCTTCATTATCGATAATAGGTCGGTAAACATCTTGAACCCACTCAGCTACGTTTCCGGCCATATCGTACAATCCAAAATCATTTGCAGGATACTTTTTTACTTCATTTGTAATATCAGCCCCATCATCAGACCAACCTGCAATTCCGCCGTAATCACCATTTCCTTGCTTAAAATTAGCCAATTGATCCCCTTTGCTTTGTCTTTTGCCTGAACGCGTGTACCCGCCTGACCAAGGATATTTTTTTTGCCCTTTGTATATGTTATATTCTCTTTGTCCCACATCGGCTGCAGCTGCATATTCCCATTCCGCCTCTGTAGGAAGCCTGTATTCCGGAAGAAGAATTCCGGAAGAACGCTGCGCATAAACATTCTTTGGTTCTACAACCGTCCCGTTTTTTCCAGCTTTAGGAGTTTTTCTGGCTCCTTTTCTTCCTTTTAATACAATATCTTCATTTCCTCCATAAGCCAAGGTCGGTGAATTTAAATAGGTTTCAGTATCAAAATTGCTGTCTGCAGTCACATCTAGTGTTTTTGCATTCTTTTTAAGGTATCCGTTTTTTTCCAGAAGCGCTTCATTTACACGTTGGGTTCTCCAATTGCTAAATTCGACTGCTTGAATCCAATTTACACCTACTACAGGATATTCTGCATAAGAAGGGTGTCTTAAGTAATTATTGGTCATTGTTTCATTATAGCCCAATCGATTTCTCCAAACTAAAGTGTCTGGCGAGGCACCTTCATATATATTTTTATAATTTTCTTCCGTTGGTGGGTACACATTTTTCAACCAGTCTAAATAATCCAAATACATTGAATTCGTTACCTCCGTTTCATCCATATAAAAAGATTGAACATGTTGTTGTGTTGGGGTGTTATTCCAGTCATGCATAACATCATCCTGCACTTTACCCATGGTAAATGTACCTCCTTCCACAAAAACCAATCCCGGACCTGCTACTTGTTTCTTATTATTTGAACCTGCCTTTTTACTGTCCATATTCCAACCAGTCGCTCTTGAAGTATTCTTTGAGCTAGATTTTTTACTGCAACTGGAAAAACCAATAATAAACAGGATTGATATTAACAATCGTAAGCTCATAATTCTGTTTGCTTTCATACTCTTTAGTGGGTAATAATTTTAGTGGCGCAATATAATAATTATCAATTAATCAACATCGATCTTTCTTACTATTTTCAAAAAACCAATTTTAACAACAAATTATATATACGAACGCAAATTTATAATATTTATTATTTACTATAACATGAAATGATTTATTTTTACTGATTAATAATAACTGTCTATTAATCCCGTTAAAAAAATAATGAGAAAAATTATTTTGGCTTATTTAGTCCTATTTCCGTTCATTTCTTTTGCCCAAATCAAAGGCGATGCAACCATCGATTGGTTAGAAAAAAAAGAAATGTCCTATGGTGATTTCAAAGTTACGATCCCTTTTTTTTTAGGAAATAGTTTCCATTATAATGCTACTGCCAAAACGCTCCTTTTTACTTTAAAAATAAATGAACCAGTCTCTTTTGACGAAGGGAAAATTCAAGTTACAAATATAATTTACGAATCGATTACTGCTGCTGAACTCGGAGATTTAGATATTGTAAACCTTCCTAAAACAGTAAGTTCGTCTTTGCAAATACGTAATTCCAGAGAGCTAAAGAATGCCTTTATTGAGCTTACACCAATAATTAAAGATAATTTCGGATTCAAACGAATCAAATCCTTTTCGTATGAAATAGAGCGTAACGCTTCTAGAATTTCACCCTCCGAAAAAACGTTTAATGGCATTTCTAATTCGGTTTTATCGAGCGGTACTTGGTTTCGATTTTATATTGAAAAATCGGGCGTGTATAAAATCTCTAAAAGCTTTCTGCAACAACTCGGACTTGATGTTACCGCTGACCCCCGAAAAATAAAAATATACGGCAATGGTGGACGAATGGCACCACTGTCCAACAACATTTACTATCCAAATGACTTGATCGAAAATGCAATTCAAATAAATGGCGAGGGGGACGGCATTTTCAACAATGAAGATTACATCCTTTTTTATGGTGAAGGCGTTGATACTTGGAATGAGGAAAGCAAAACACACCTTAACTTATATGACACAAAATCGTATTACTACATTACAACGCAAGGTGCTGACGGGAAAAGAATGGCTCCTTTAAGTCAACCTGCCGGAAACAGCACGTTGACTTTAACCTCCTTTGATGATCACCAACACCATGAAGTAGATCTGGCAAACATTGCCCGATTGGGCCGTCAATGGCTTGGTGAATCATTTGAGGTTAAAAACGAACAGGAATTTGACTTTACCTTTCCTAATTTTGACACCACATCACCCGTTAAAATCATGCTGACAGCAGCCTCAGCCGCCTTTACACCTACTTCATTTACTGTGACTGCAAACGGAATTTCAGTTGGAAACATCTCGTTTCCTGCGCTGAATAAAAATTCAGAAACGGAATTTGTTTTGGGGTTTTTACCCCTTAACGCCTCATTCAATGGAGCCGAAACGATCAAAATAAAGCTCAAATACAACAACAATGGTGTTCCGGGCTCTAAAGGCTTTCTGGATAATATTAGGCTAATTGCCAAGAGAAAACTTCAAGGATACGGAAAACAGTTTCATTTTCAATACGATCAATCCGGCGCAAAGACCGGAATTGTCAATTATCTTATTTCAAATGCAGCGGGAATCTCTCAAATATGGGATGTTACGGATAGCTACAACACAACTAAAATCGAAAATGTAGATCAAAATACAGTCAATTTTAAAGCAGGTTTGGGAGAACCCAGAAAGTACATTGCAGTAGAGGCCTTGGATTATTATACTCCTTTAAAAGAAAGCAGATCAACGGTCCAGAATCAAAACCTAAAAGGAACCTTATTCAAAAATAGTCTGGGTCAATTTCAAGATATCGATTATGTAATTATTTCGCCTTCATTTTTAGTTTCTCAAGCTGAAAAACTAGCCGGTTTTCATCGCAATTATTCTAATTTGAATGTAAAAGTAATCCCTTTAGAATCGATATATCAAGAATTTTCTTCGGGCAAACAGGATGTCGCTGCTATAAGAAACTGCATTAAATACATCTATAAAAATGCTTCAACACCACAAAAAAGAATACAATTCATTAACCTTTTTGGCGATGCTTCCTACGATTTCAAAAACAGAATCATCAACAATACCAATGTTGTCCCTATTTATCACTCTTTAAATAGCAATACATCGGGAGAATCCTCTTTTGCCTCTGATGATTTTTTTGGACTAATGGATCCTTCAGAAGGAAATGTTATTTCCTATTTTGGGGGAATCGATATTGCAGTAGGCCGAATGCTGGTGAACGACTCCAAACAGGCGGATGAAATGGTGAATAAAGTGATTGAATATCACGACCTAAAATCCTACGGAAGCTGGAGGAATAACTTTGTACTCGTTTCTGATGATTCCGATATTGCTTCCGATGCCACTTTGCAAAAAAGACAAAATACGCTTGCAAATACCATTGCTACCGAAAAACCTTTTTTGAATGTCAATAAAATCCTCTTGGATTCCTACATTCAGGAAGCCGCTGCAGGAGGATCCAGATACCCTAAAGCACGAGCCGATTTCTTTAATGCTTTCGAAAAAGGCGCTTTAGTATTTAATTATTTAGGTCATGGTGGCGAAGACGGTTTATCAAGCGAGCGGATTTGGGAAAAATCAGACGGACAAAATTTAAGCAATCAATTCAAATATCCATTATTCATCACTATTACCTGTGAATTTTCCCGCTTTGACAATCCCTTTAGACCTACAGCTGGGGAATATACGTACTGGAACCCAAAAGGCGGGGCAATAGCCATGATTACAACGATTCGTTCCATTGGTCAGTTTAGTGCCGAAAACTTTAATGATGTTTTTACTAAAAATTTATTATCATACGGCTCAAACCAATATTTATCTATTGCAGAAGCACTGAGAATTTCGAAAAACAGCAATCCCAATTCAGCGACCAATGTCGTCTTTTACATTGGCGACCCTGCATTAATGCTCGCTGTCCCCAGACCAAAAATTAGATTAACAAAAGTGAATGACATAGCCGTTACCCAAAGTATTGAGGACTTCAAATCACTCTCTAAAATCAAGTTGACCGGAGAGATTACGGATGAGAACAACAATCCTTTGACCAACTATAATGGTGAAGTTTCCACTACTATTTTTGACAAAACCATTTCAAGAGCAACCTATAATAATGACGGAAATAGTCCAGTCATGAATTTTAATGTTTTAGGAGAAACCATATTCCGGGGAAATGCATCGGTTACAAACGGTGAATTTGAATTTAGCTTTGTTGTACCCCGAGACATCAGAATCCCTTTGGCAAACGGAAGAATTAGCTTTTATGCCAAAAAAAATGAAGTATTACAAAACGAAACCGGATATGATGCTACCATAAAAATAGGCGGAATAAACGAAAATGCCGCAACAGACAATATTAGCCCAACAGTGAAGTTATACATGAATGACGAGACTTTTGTTTCTGGCGGAATAACAAATGAATCCCCGTTTCTTGTTGCGTTACTTGAAGATGAAAACGGCATAAATACAGCCAGCGGAATAGGCCATGATATTGTTGCCATTTTAGATGGCGATGTAAGCAATCCCTTTGTATTAAATGACTATTATCAAACAAAACTGGATGATTTCACCAGTGGAACGCTTCGGTTTCCGTTGCGCAATTTAGCTCCCGGGTTGCATACAATCGCATTCAAAGCTTGGGATGTGTACAACAATCCCGTAACCACAGAAATTCAGTTTATTGTAGTGGGTGATGATGCCATAACATTGACACATGTGCTAAATTACCCCAATCCATTTGTCAGCTATACGGAGTTTTGGTTTACGCACAACAGACCATTTGAACCATTAGACGTTCAGGTTCAAGTAATGACAATAACAGGGAAAATAGTTTGGACAAGGAATCAAATCGTCACGACAGACGGTTTTTTATCCAAAGAAATCACTTGGGACGGCAAAGATGATTTTGGAGACCGAATAGGAAAGGGCGTCTATATCTATAAACTCACTGTAAAATCAAGCCTAACCAACAAGAAATCCGAAAAATATGAGAAACTTGTAATCCTTTAATTAAATACTATATTTGTTTAACAAACCTTCTGAAATAATGAAAAAAACAATACTGATTTTTACCCTTTTATTTATGGTTTCCTTTGCAAAAGCTCAGGATAATAGGGTCATAAACCCTGGAGTTCCATTTTTATTAGTCGCTGCCGATGCAAGAGCTGCAGGTATGGGAGATATAGGGGTTGCCACATCAGCCGATGCTTTTTCTCAGCAATGGAATCCGGCAAAATATGCATTTGCCACAGATGCGCAAGGGTTTTCAATAAGTTACACGCCATACCTTACTGATCTGGTAAATGATATCGCATTAGCACAACTGACCTATTATCAAAAACTGAATGACCGAAGTGCTTTTGCAGGAAGCATTCGTTATTTTGGATGGGGCGATATTGAATTACGCAGAACTGGCGAACCTACAGAAACCTTTCCAACCGTATCGCCTAATGAATTTGCTATTGACGGCTCCTACTCCTTAAAACTAAGCGAGAAATTCTCGATGGCGATTGCAGGACGATTTATAAATTCTAATTTAAAAATTGCTTCCGAAAATAACGACGCCACATCTGCCAGTTCATTTGCTGTTGATGTAGCCGGTTTTTACCAATCCGAAGAACTGGCGTACAATGAATTCAACGGGAGATGGAGAGCGGGATTTAATATTCAGAATTTAGGACCAAAAATTAGTTACGACAACGATGATTTCAATAATAATTTCATTCCTGCAAATCTAAAAATAGGAACTGGTTTTGATTTTATATTAGACGATTATAATAAGGTTGCTTTAAATGTTGAATTTAATAAATTATTAGTTCCAACTCCTCAAAATCCAGATTTGAATGGAGATGGCACAGTGGCTCCCGAAGAACGCAATCAAAACAATGACAATTACCGTTCAATAGGCTGGGCATCTGGTGTTTTTAAATCATTTGGTGATGCGCCTGATGGATTTGGAGAAGAGGTAAAAGAAGTAACTTATGCGGTAGGTGCTGAATATTTGTACCAAGATTCCTTTGCCATGCGCTTGGGATATTTTCATGAAAGTCCGTTGAAAGGGGCTAGACAATTTTTATCCCTTGGAGCAGGTTTTAAATACAATGTTGTCAAAGTAGATGTTTCGTATTTATTCTCGGCATCAAAAGTAAAAAACCCTTTAGAAAACACCCTTCGTTTTTCACTTACCTTCAATTTTGGAGATAAATACGAAGAATATTAAACATAAATAAAATTTACCAATAATAATCCAAATTTCAGCCCGAACGCTTCGGAATGAAGTTTGGATTTTTTTTCCTCAAATTAGTATGAAAGAAATAATAATTACTACACAATTCAAAGCATTTGATGCCATTGAAGATTTGCCAAATGACATTCAGAATTTAATGGGACAAGCTGTTGAAATTAGAAAAAAAGCGTATGCCCCGTATTCAAAATTCAGAGTTGGCGCAGCCCTTCTTTTAGATAACGGCAAGATCGTTTTAGGTTCAAACCAAGAAAATGCGGCTTATCCATCCGGGCTTTGTGCGGAGCGGGTGGCTATTTTTCATGCAGGCGCAGTCTATCCAGAGGCTAAAATTTTGAAAATGGCTATCACAGCGGCTTCAGATACTAATACGACTTCGACCCCAATACCGCCTTGTGGTTCTTGCAGACAATCCATAGCCGAATATGAAATTCGGCAAGAGACCCCTATTGAAATCTATTTCATGGGAGAGATTGGTACAATTTACAAATCCGAATCCCTAAAAAACCTGCTCCCTTTTATGTTTGACAAAAAATACTTGTAAAAAATCCAAAAACTACCTATTAAATTTTAGTTCTAAGTTGGAATGTCTTATTTTTGCATCCCGACCCTTCGGGGCGCAAATTTGTGGGAGGAAACTATTTTGCGTTATAGGTACACATTGATAATACAATAACACTTTAGCAAAAGAAAAATTCAGATGAAAGAAGTTACAAAAGAAGTATATTTAAAGTGGTATGAAGACATGCTGCTTTGGCGAAAGTTTGAGGACAAACTTGCCGCATTATACATCCAACAAAAAGTTAGAGGTTTTCTACATTTATACAACGGTCAAGAAGCAGTACTAGCCGGTGCATTGCACGCCATGGACTTGACAAAAGACAAAATGATTACCGCGTACAGAAATCACGTTCAGCCAATAGGAATGGGAGTTGATCCCAGACGTGTGATGGCGGAACTTTTAGGAAAAGTTACCGGAACTTCAAAAGGAATGGGTGGTTCTATGCACATTTTTTCAAAAGAACACCGTTTTTATGGTGGACACGGAATTGTGGGCGGACAAATACCTGTAGGTGCAGGATTGGCTTTTGCAGACAAGTATTTTGAAACTGGGGGTGTTACTATGACCTATTTTGGTGATGGCGCCGCACGTCAAGGATCCTTACACGAAGCCTTCAACATGGCAATGTTATGGAAACTTCCTGTCGTATTTATTGTTGAAAACAATGGATATGCCATGGGAACATCTGTAGAAAGAACAGCGAATCATACTGATATCTGGAAACTAGGTCTAGGATATGAAATGCCTTGCGGACCAGTAGATGGAATGAATCCTGTAAAAGTTGCTGAAGCAATGACAGAGGCAATTGACAGAGCACGTCGTGGTGACGGACCTACTTTTCTTGAAATGAAAACGTACCGTTACAGAGGACACTCAATGTCAGACGCGCAATTGTATCGTTCGAAAGAAGAAGTTGAAGAGTACAAAAAAATCGATCCAATTACACAGGTTTTAGATATAATTAAAGAAAAAGAATATGCTACCGATGAAGAAATTGGAGCAATCGATAAGAGAGTGAAAAGTTTAGTTGAAGAATGTGTGAAATTTGCTGAAGAATCTGAATACCCACCTATTCAACAACTTTACGATGTAGTATACGAACAAGAGAACTATCCATTTTTACCTCATAAACTATAAATCAATTATGGCAACAATAATTACAATGCCTCGTTTGAGCGATACGATGACGGAAGGAACGGTAGCGACTTGGCTAAAAAAAGTAGGGGACAAAATCAGCGAAGGCGATATCCTTGCCGAAATTGAAACAGACAAAGCAACAATGGAATTCGAATCCTTCAATGAAGGAACTCTTTTATATATAGGTATTCCGGAAGGAGAAACCGCAGCTGTAGATTCTTTGTTAGCAATTATTGGAGATGAAGGCGAAGATGTTTCTGACTTAATCGCTGGAAAAACAGCTGATGTGGCTCCAGTTAAAGAAGAAGCAAAAGCTACTACAGAAGCAACTCCCGATACTATAAAAGAAGAAACAAAACCTACTACCACTGCTTTACCAGAGGGAGTTATAGTTATTACTATGCCACGTTTAAGTGACACCATGACCGAAGGAACTGTTGCTACTTGGTTAAAAAAAGTAGGCGATACAGTTGCCGAAGGAGACATTCTTGCTGAAATCGAGACAGACAAAGCAACAATGGAATTCGAATCCTTCAACGAAGGATCTTTATTGTATATTGGAATTGAAGAAGGAAATTCAGCACCAGTAGACAGCCTTTTAGCAATCATTGGACCAGCAGGAACGGATATTTCCGGAATTGCAGAAAATCATAAAACTGGCGGAGCACCACAAGCAGCACCCGTAGCTGAAAAAGAGATAGAAAAAGAAGTCGCTTCGACAGAAAAAACTTCAGAGCCAGTGACTCAAGAACCACTTGCTCAAGAAGCATCAACTGACGGGCAACGAATTTTAGCATCCCCATTAGCAAAGAAAATTGCAAGTGATAAAGGAATTCAATTGACACAAGTAAAAGGTTCTGGTGAAAACGGACGTATTGTAAAAAGCGATATTGAAAACTTCACGCCACAAACTGCCGCTCCAGCGCAGACAAATGTAGCGGCTGCACCAGCCAAAACAGAAACTGCAGCTGCGCCTAAAGTATTTGTTCCGGCAGGAGAAATTTTTACAGAAGAAATCAAAAATTCGCAAATGCGAAAAATCATTGCGAAACGTTTAGCAGAATCTTTATTCACCGCGCCACATTACAACTTAGTGATAGAGGTAGCAATGGATGAAGCAATGCAATCAAGAGTAATCATTAACAGTGTTCCGGACACAAAAGTATCGTTTAACGATATGGTGATAAAAGCGTGTGCAATGGCTTTAAAAAAACACCCAAAAGTGAATTCACAATGGAGAGAAGATTCAATTCTTATAAACCATCACGTGAATATAGGAGTTGCTGTAGCGGTTGAAGACGGATTAGTAGTTCCTGTATTGCGTTTTACAGATGCTATGAGTTTATCTCAAATTGGCGGAAGCGTAAGAGATCTTGCAGGAAGAGCTAAAAACAAAAAATTATTACCTACAGAAATGGAAGGAAGTACTTTTACCGTTTCTAATCTTGGAATGTTTGGTATTACTGAGTTCAACTCAATCATTAACCAACCCAATTCTGCTATTCTATCCGTAGGAGCTATTGTAGAAAAACCAGTAGTGAAAAATGGTCAGATTGTGGTAGGAAACACAATGATGTTATCTTTAGCTTGCGATCACAGAACAATTGATGGCGCAACTGGAGCTCAATTTTTACAAACATTGAAACAATTTATAGAAAACCCAGTTACGATGCTTGCGTAATAACTCCGTTTTTAAAATACAAATCCCGTCTTGTTTCAAAAACTTGACGGGATTTTTTATTTATTCTTCTCTTCAATCCAGCGCGACATATATTTTGTGCTTTTTAAAGTATGGTGTTGCAACATGGCTCCCATAAAATTACGTAGTCGATGTTCCTTCAAATTAGCACATAAAAATTCTATTTTAGTTCTAAAGTTATTTTCGAACAAATATTTTACATATCGCTGATTAATAATTTTTAGTCCATTTTGTTGGGCTTGAAGCCAAATTGTTTTGTCTTGATATAATTGTACTGCCACATCCGCAAAATCAACAACATCATCCGTGATGTTACCGTTCCAAGACAAATCACCATGCATGGATTCTGAACCAATAGTAGTTGTTACGCTTGGCGTTCCGCATTGCATGGCTTCTAATAATTTCCCTTTAATACCCGCACCAAAACGCAAAGGAGCCAAAACCACTCGTGCTTCCTTCACAACTTCTTGCGCATCAATGGTACGTCCCAAGATTAAGAAGCCTTCTTTCTTATTATGCAATTGCAGTACTTTTTGAGAAGGATAAGCACCATAAATATTCAAAACTGTTTCTGGCAAACGCATCTTAATTAAGGGCCAAATCGTTTCTTTTAAATACTGAACCGCATTCCAATTGGGCTCATGAAGAAAATTCCCGATAAAAACAAAGTCTTTTCGTTTTTCAAAGAAAGGTAGCTTGTCTATTTCGGCAACAACAATTGGTTCCAATAAAAAAGGCAAATAATACAATAAGGCTTTCTCAATTTTAAATGTAGATTCCAAAAGTTCCACTTCAAATTCAGAAATCATCAAAGACAAATCACAACGTAAAATACTGGCTATTTCACGTTTGGCTACCTCTTCAACAAATAAATCAGTAGTCTTAAAGGAACGATTTTCTTTGAATGCTTTCTGACGAGCCAATCTCAGGCAATGTAAATCTTCGGTATCTAGCAACCGTAACGCATCCGGACAATTTTCGGCAACACGCCAACCAAATTGCTCTTCCATCATAAAACGGTCAAACAAAACCACACCAGGATTCAGTTCTTTTATAAAAACATCAAAACTGGAATTATTAAGTTCTATTGCTATTTTCTCCACTTCGTACTCTTGTAAATCAACCATGTAATCACTGTTTTGTGCAGGACTGGCAAACGTAATGCTAAAACCTTGCGCTTTAAAGAGTGAAATTAATTCCATCACCCTTCCTCCCGCTGCAGACGAATTGGGTTCCGGCCAAACAAAACCAATAATTAAAAGCTTTTGAACTTGATTCATAGTATTATAAAATTTCAATTGCAAAATAATGCTATTTTGAGTTCAATCTGGTCATTTGAATCAAAAATAGATTATAAAACACTAATTTTGCACCAAATAAATTTCATCAGTATGTTAGGATTAAAATTAGCCACAGACCCGCGTTGGGTAAATATAGTTGAATCAAATATAGAAGAAATTCTAACGGATCATGCGTGGTGCGAGCAAAAGGCTGCTTCAAATGCCATCAGTATTGTTACCTACAACTCGGAAATAGAAGAACTAGTAACCGAAATGTTAATAATTGCAAGAGAAGAGTTAGAACATCTGCAAATGGTACATGACTTAATAAAAAGCAAAGGATTGACTTTAGGCAGAGAAAGAAAAGACCATTATGTAAATGAACTTTTCAAATTCATGAAAAAAGATGGCAGCCGAAAAGATGCATTGTGTGACCGATTATTATTTTCAGCAATGATTGAAGCAAGAAGCTGTGAACGATTTAAAGTTTTATCAGAAAACATAAAAGATGTTGAACTGGCTACTTTTTACAGAGATTTAATGATTAGTGAAGCGGGACATTACACCACATTTTTGAGATTTGCACGGAAATATGCTGATAATGTAGATGTTGACAAAAGATGGGCAGCATGGATAGAATTTGAAGGATCAATTATCACTAATTACGGAAAACAGGAAACGATTCATGGATAATTAAACAGACAATCTAATAGTAAATAAAAACAGGATGCTTTACGGTATCCTGTTTTTGTTTACTTAAAATTCTAGTCTATTATTTAACGATCATAAACTCCGAACGTCTGTTTAAGGCATGCTCCTCATCGGTACAATTCTCTTGACAATCCACTTTAAATTCTGATTCGCCAAACCCTTCTCCTGTTATTTTATCAACACTAATTCCTTTTGAAACAATGTAAGCTACCGCAGCATTTGCTCTTCTCTCAGAAAGATCCAAGTTAAATTCCTCTGTTCCTCTGGAATCCGTATGTGCCTTTACATTAATTTTTAATTGATCATTTTGAGCCATCACATAAACCAATTTATCAAGTTCTGTCGCGCCTTTTTTTGTTATATTACTTTTGTTGTAATCGAAATAAATAGGATTCAAAATATAGAAAATACTATAGTAAAAATAAGGACTAGAAATAGGATTTAATCTAATAAAAAAAAGCTCCCAATCTATAAAATTGGAAGCTTTTTTTGTTTTTTAAAAATCATTTTCTTGGAGAATATATTTTTGTGGAGAAATTCCAGTAATATTTTTAAAACTGGTGAAAAAGGGATTATACGAGGCAAATCCCACTTCTTTTGCCAATGAATCCATTGTATTTGTTTTTAAATAATTCGATTCAATCAATAGAATTGAACGATAAATTCGGATTTTCTTTTTATAATCTAAAAACGAGATTTTAGAATGATACTTAAAAAGATAATTTAAATGGCTATTGGGAATGTTTAATTTTATTGCTAAGTCAACTATTGAAAATTTTGAATCTTGAAACAATTCAAATTTTCTAGAAATTTCCTCAATTTCATTAATATACCGTATAATATATTTATCAATTTTTTCTTGTAATTTACTATCTTGATCTTTTTTTTGCTCTTTGTTAAATTCAACAATCCAATCTGTATCCAATAACAGATTGACCTTTTTTGTTTCCTTCATGATATCAAAAATTGGGTAGCCATAAAGTAATTCTGGAGATATTAATACTCTAAAAAAAGTTATTATCCAAATTATTGCACCTATCCACTGAAAACGATCGGCTACAACAAAACCACTGCGATAATCGTTAACTAAAAAGAGCGTCGCAAAAAGTTTAAGCGAAATAATTAATACTATGATGAACAAAAAAAGGTTCCATTTTTTAATCAATATACTATGTTTACTATTACTTTCTCCATTTTTTTTTGCCCAAACATTCTTGTTTAATATCTGGTAAGCCAAAAAAAAGTATGTTATGGTGTACAATATTAAGACTAAAAAGAAGGAAAAATAAAAAGAGGGTGGCAAGAAATAATTTGTACTTACGACAGATAAATTTATCGCCAAAAATGCAAGAGGGAAAATATAATGGACAAGATCAGCCTTCATAAATAGCTTCTGATCGGCAATTAAATTTTTAAAATACAAATATAAACTAGGAATGATTAGTATTAAAAATTTACAGTAATTAATATAATGTTCTTTTAAATAAACTAAATAACCAAAAGAGAAAAATCCGCTTAATAGAAAACGAATAGAAATTAGAGTAAAAATCAATATTAAATAAAAATTGATCGTTTTATTTCTTCTAAAGCTTGCTAGGATTATTATTAAGGTTAAAAAGCCTAAAAAACCAGTGATAATGAAAAGTAAATTTATAATCAAAATTTATATATTTTAAATAAAACTAAAAATTTGTTTTTACTGAAATAGACGCTGCGACACAAAGACAAATATATATTATTAATTCAATTTTTCGGTAGCAAAAAAATTCAAAAACAAGTAATATGTTTTTAAATTAACATTGAAACAATTCTTTTTTGATTTCAGAATTACTTTTTATTGTATCATTTTTTGAATTTATTATTTACTAAAAACTCAAAAACTCTTACTATTTTGATTAATTTGTGTAGTTCGTCGGATTTATGATGTTTGATAGCTTTTTTTTTGTCTTATCATTACATCAAAATCCGTTTATATGAAATATTTACTTTTACTTTTCAGTACAGCTTTTTATGCACAGGTACTACACCATGAAATGCTTTCTTCTCAAGGGATATCAACAAAAACATATAATGGTTTGATAGTAGTACAAACTATTGGTCAGCAAAGTATGACAGGAACTTCCACGAATAAAGATTATACCGTAATGCAAGGATTTCAGCAAAGCCTTTGGGGGAAATATATTACTTCCAATAAAATAGATGTGATTGAAGGTATTAAAACCATAACCTATCCCAATCCATTTACTGAAACTGTCAATTTTCAATTCTCAGAATCGATTACTGATCTAATTACCATTTCTATTTTTGATATTTTGGGACGTTTGATATTTGAACAAAAAAAAGTATCCGTCAACACAATTTTGACTATTAATTTGGCACAGTTGCCAAGTTCAGAATACCTAGTACGACTAAATTCCACCAACCTCAATTATTATACTAAAATTATAAAACGATGATGAAAAATTACCTACTATTTGTTATTTTAATTACTTCCTGTCAATTATTTTCACAAGAAATTTTTTTAAATACAGGAAAGAATTTTACAAAGTATGATTATAAGAATGGCTTTGGGCAATCAGATCCAGATCTTCAAAGCGGAACGGGTAATTTTTATGAAATTGGGTTTAATAAACCGATACTAAATAAGCATATACTTTATTCATATGGACTTTCTCTTAATGAATATAATGCCCTAGGCGGGAATGTTGCAAATTCCTATAGTTGGGAAACTAAATACCTGGGCGTTAAAACAGGATTAGGATTTTCTTTGTTCCCTATGGACGATTTTCATAAATTAAATTTTTTACTGCAAGTGGGTATTTTAGGCGAAACCATCATTTATGGAAAACAAAAAATAGATGGCGCTTATTATGATTTAGTGCACCAAAAGGAATTTACGGGACTAGTAGTGGAATCATCCATCGGTTTTCAAGTCAAGTATCGTGTTCCTTCCCTGGGTTTTTTAAGTATTGGCTATAATTATGGTCAAACTTTAAACATATCCAATTCGACAACTGAAAAAATATCATTCATGACCCATCAACTACAATTAGGTGTTAATTTCCCAATTAAATAAATTAAATTATGAAAAAAATAATTCTACTTATTTTCCTTTTTATTGGCGCCAAAAATTTTGCGCAAACTAATGGGATAACCTATCAGGCCGTAATTTTGAATCCAAAAGGAGAAAAAATACCAGGAGTAAATAATTCAAATGCTTTTTTAGTAAGTAAAGACATTTGCATGAAGTTTGAATTTGTTGACGAATATTCTAATGTAGAATATCAGGAAGTGATTCAAACTAAAACAGATAAATTTGGAATGGTCAATCTGATCATTGGATCAGGATCACAAACAGGCGGGTATGCTTCCTCTTTTCAGGAAATCGTATGGAATTCTATCAGTAAAAAATTGATAGTGGCTATTAACACAAATGGCAGTTGCAACTCTTTTACTGAAATAAGCAATCAGCACTTTAATTCGGTTCCTTTTGCGTTTTTTACTAAAAATGCAGAAAATGTTACTGGTATGGTGGCTATTGAAAATGGAGGTACCGGAGCGATTACGATGAGTGGTTTAAAAACAAACTTCGGAATGGAGAATATGGATAATACGAGCGATTTGAATAAACCAATAAGTGCCGCTGCTCAATTAGTATTCAGTTTAAAAGAAAATGTAACAAACAAAAGCACTAGTATTGCAACTGATGCTGCATCAGATACTAAATATCCAACGGTAAAATCGGTTAAGACTTATGTAGATAGTCAAGTACCTACAACAGGACCCCAAGGAATTCAAGGGGATACTGGCGCAGCAGGAGTAGCCGGTGCAACAGGAGCAGCTGGTTTAACCACTTCAGTTAACGGAGTTACACAGGTAAACGGAGCAATAACACTAAATAAAACCGATATAGGTTTAGGCAATGTAAATAACACAGCAGATGCAGATAAACCTGTTTCCTCTGCCATACAAACCGCATTAGATGCAAAAGCGAGTTTAGTTGCGCTGGCAGTTAAAGCGGATCAAAGTGCGGTAGACCTGAAAGCACCATTAGCTTCTCCTACTTTTACCGGAACTGTATCTGGAGTAACAGCAACGATGGTCGGTTTAGGCAATGTAAATAATACAAGCGATGCAGCAAAGCCGATATCAACTGCCATACAAACCGCATTAGACTTAAAGGCGAGTCTAGCTGCGCTGGCAGCTAAATCAGATCAAAGTGCGGTAGACCTGAAAGCACCATTAGCTTCTCCCACTTTTACCGGAACGGTAGCAGGAATTACCTCAACAATGGTGGGCTTAGGTAATGTAGATAATACCAGCGATGTTAATAAACCTGTTTCAACATTAACCGCAACTGCATTAGGATCCAAAGTAGATAAAGTAACAGGAGAAAGACTTATCAACGCAACAGAAATCACAAAACTTGGCAATCAATCGGGCACTAACTCAGGGGATCAAGATTTGAGCGGCTTAACAACAATCGCCGCTACAAATACCGCATTAGCCTTAAAAGCTAATATAGCTTCTCCAACTTTTACCGGCGCACCTATATTGCCAACCGGAACTATTGGCGTAACTCAAGCGGTTGGAAATAATACGACCGCCTTAGCCACAACCGCATTTGTAAATGCGGCAACTTCTGCTGGAGGTTCTTTTGTAGATTTAACAACTGCGCAAACTGTTGCGGGCGTAAAAACTTTTAGCACTGATGCGAAATTCAATGAAATTACTGTAGGGCGTGGTACAGGCAATTCATTCTATAGTACAGCGGTAGGCTATGAGGCATTAAAGGTCAATACCACAGGTAGCGTTAACACCGCCAATGGCGCTCTAGCCCTTAGAAACAACACCACAGGTAGCGAAAATACTGCTATCGGTGTTAATGCTCTTCACATTAACGCAATCGGCAGTAACAATACTGGTATTGGTTCTAATGCCCTTTACTACACCTCAGGTCGCGGCAACACTGCTATAGGTAAGGATGCGATGTACGAAAACACAACAGGCAACAACAATACTGCTATCGGTTACAATACAGGTGTAAGTGCAGGTTCCGGTACAGGATCTGGCAACACCATACTAGGGGCTAATGTAACAGGTTTAGCCACAACGCTTACCAACAACATCATTTTAGCCAACGGTACAGGAGCCATTAAAGCACAAAATAATGGTACGAACTGGACATTAACTGGAGGTTTAACCGCTGGTGGTATTACTTATCCTGCTATAAATGGCACCAACGGGCAAGTACTTACAACAAATGGAAGTGGTGTGGCTACTTGGGCAGCAGCATCGGGTGGTTTTACACATTACCTTGGCGAACTCTTTAATGGTGGCATAATTTATTATCTCTACAAAGGTAGCGATGGTTTAGAACACGGGCTTATCGTTGCGCTTACCGAAAACACATATGCATGGCAAACAGCACCCACACTTACAGGTGCCAACCGTACCGAAGATGGTGCATTTAACACCAATTTAATGACAGGAAGCCCAACGAAAACTTATATTAACGGATTAGGCCCTGAGTGGTATTTGCCAAGTATTGATGAATTAATATTATTGTATTCCAATCGTTATAGTGCACAAAAGGCTTTGCGAGCAGGTAACAACACACTGCTTTCAATATCAGCTAACTATTGGAGCAGTACCGAAAATACAAACTCTATGGCGTATAACTTCA
Source organism: Flavobacterium sp. GSP6 (assembly GCF_003984855.1). NCBI lineage: Bacteria > Pseudomonadati > Bacteroidota > Flavobacteriia > Flavobacteriales > Flavobacteriaceae > Flavobacterium > Flavobacterium sp. GSP6. The sequence continues at coordinate 3,025 of NZ_RYDO01000015.1, read as the reverse complement.
GTTTCTTACTTGGTTACGTCATAATCGATCTTAAGACCACCGCGGTTTCCGTACGTGGAGTTAGGGCTTTTTAACTCCCGATAGCTATCGGGATTAACCATTTTTTCATTACCGCATAAGCGGTCTAATTTAAAAAATAGCACTTATTATGATTTATACCCTTGGATAAAGATTTTTTCAAAAAAATAAATGAATGTTTGTAATTATCCAAGGGGGGGGGGGGGGTAAAAAGGGATGCATTGAAATTGGTAAGGAGTATATTCAGGGCTAAAGAAAGAACACCTCGATGGATAGCATAGACAAAGTTTTTGCTTTTTGTAACAAAGGATGGTTGTGGTAATATTTTAATAAGAGTAGATTTTGCGAAGTGATATTTCACGTAAAATTTAAAAATGACCTTGAGCCAATGATGCAAATTAGCGATAATTTTTATAGTTATTGTTATTTAGATTTTTATATAAAAAAGGTTCAGCTTTACGGAGGGCACTGAAAAACTTCACTTATTTTGATTAGAGTCGTTTTTTAGACAATAAAAAAACGCTTATAACAGGATTTTAAAGATCCTTTATGAGCGTTTTAATTTTTACAACTGTTTTTTATTATAGGTTATATGAGTCGATTTTTGACTTTTATAGGCTCATTGAGTGTACTGCGCATGTAGCTTTGATTTTCCTACATTAATTTGAGTATTCTTTTTAAGTTGACTGCGAAAATTGCTATTGCACCTTGCATTTGCATATTGGTAATGCCATATGATATTGCTCTATCATAACCATGTACATTTTTCAACTCACTATTTTTCGCTTCTATTTTATATCGGTGTTTTGCTTTTTCTTTGTAATAATCAGTTTCTTGAAAGCTAATTTGTTCTTGGTGTAAGTCCGATTTTATCGACACCGAATATGTTTTTGTCTTGGCTCCTTCTTTATAACAACCCTCTTTTAAAGAGCAGGTCTTACATTTTTCCACATCAAAATAGTAGGTTTGTATTTGATTGGTTCCAACATTTTTTTTGCCTTGGCAAGCCTTTCGTATAGCCATGTGACCAGCAGGACAAACAAATCTATCGGCATCTTTATTGTAATCAAATTTATCTTCGTCTTTTCTAGCCCCTTGTGCTATTGTAACATTTAGTCTTGCTACCACTTTAATATTTTGCCCACTTGTGAGTTTGAGATTTTTTTTTCCTGTATAGGCTCCATCGCCAATAATTATATCAACATCGATTCCGTTTTCCTGACTAATTTCTAAAAGTTTAGGTAACTCCGGGCCATCTCCTTTTTCGCCTGATGTGACTACAGCTGCTGTAATGATGCGCTCTTTGGTCATCGCTAAATGAGTCTTATAGCCGAAGAAGAAACTATCAGCGGATTTATGCCCCATTTTAGCATCTGGATCTTTTGATAACGTAAAATTTTCCTGAGTGTCTTCTATCGTTTCTTTAAGCAAGTTTAATTTTTCTTTCACCGCAAGTATAGAACTTAAAGATTGTTCTTTTTCTAGCCGTCTCTCCAACTCTTTACAATAGGCCAATTCCTTTTCTAATTCATTGGTATTGTTCTTCTCTGACATACGTTCTTTCCATTGGTCATCAAATAAATAAACCGTTTTTCGCAGTAGTTTTGAACGCTCACGCAATACTGCAATTGCCGAAAATGGATTTGATCTCGATAAAGTATGTGTGGCATCAACTATAATAGACTTAGGACGGATAATGCCCTTTTCAAGGTCTATAGTCACCGTTTTACTAATCAATAGATTTAATAAGTCGGTGTCCTTCAAACGTAGTTTTCTATATTTTGTTAACGTACTAGAATTGATAACATCTTCTTCTGGTGCCATTTCCAAAAAATACTTAAAGGACATATCAAAACGGGAACGCTCCACTACATCAACATCTGAAACGGTATAAATTGTTTTCAGAAGTAAATACTTGAACATACGCACAGGACTTTCTGCTGTGCGACCATTATTTGTACAGTATTTATTTAGCAACTCATCATAGATAAATGAAAAATCTATCAACTCATTGATTTTTCTTAGCATATTGTCCTTGGGAACGATTAAATCATATAACGAAGAGTACGGACTGAATTGAATTTTTTGTTGTTGAACTAACATCTAAAAGCCTTTTGGTTACCATTAAAAATACGAAAAAAGGAGCAAAAAACTATAGTTTTCTACTCCTTTTTATTAACAATTAATTCTTAAAAAGACTTTTTCAGTGCCCTCGCTTTACGGTTGAACCTTTTTTGTTAGTAATTAAGAAGAAGTACTATTTACACTTTTCCTAACGTATATAATTGTTCCATTGTAAGGGTTCAACTTCCTTCCTTAGGTTCTAAGGTTATCCCAAAAGCTCCTGCATCAATTGCGTTAGCTACAGCAAACATTTTTTGATCATTAACCTTGAAATTATCTAATAATCCAATGCTTGTAGGAGTTAATGGATTCAAATTTAATGCCCCTACTTGATATACAATTCTTCTGGAGGTTCCGGTAATACTGTAGCATCTACATAAACCATTCTATAAATCAATCCTCCCTAGTGTATCTGAATTCCTTCGTTTGTCCAACATTTTGAACATCAATGGAAATGCTACGTTTTTATAACTTACTCCCAACATCAGAATGTTACTGTTTTTAGTTCCGAACTTCCAATTGGTTCTATCTAGCACCAATACCAAATCGGATTTAGCTGATAATAAAATGAATATCAATGAAGAAACTATTTTCATGCGAAAATAAAATTCCTTCATGAATCTTTGCATTCTTCTATAAGAGCTGTTTTTAGTAGCAGTTATTTTGTTGAATTTCAATAATATATGTTTTTGTCATGTACTAATAAAATTAGTTTAAAACTTTGTCCAAATTTAAGTAAAAAAACATAATTTTTTAAAACAAAAACCCCCTATTCCTATCGGAATAGGGGTTTTCAAAGAAAGGCTACGAACCGAGCCCGCATGGCGAACACGTGGTATCTATAAACAAAAGAACCCCAGTCTTTTCAGACTGGGGTTCAAAT
>NZ_RYDO01000014.1:0-65605 GCF_003984855.1 Flavobacterium sp. GSP6 | reverse complement strand
TAGAAGAATTCTGGAAACAGAAAAATAATTTTAAAAATGTTGCTTAACTAATACTGCGGGTTTTATTTGCATATCCAAGCCACACAGTTCATTTATTTTGGTGGAGGAAGATGGATACGTTCCAGATATTTACCAAATCAATATAGAAACTATGATTTATATGATGGATATAAAGTAGTATTAAACGATTATCACGGTTCAAGACCTTATAGTAATTTTAAGAATCACAAAGTAAAATATTATAGAGGTTATCATGGAAGAGAACAAAGAAATATTGGGCACAACAATAATCGTCGCGTTTATGTAAACCAAAGGGGGAATGATAATCATAGAAGATATGATAATGATGACCGAAGAGAATATAAAAAACATGACAACCGAAATAACGGCAATGGTCATGGACATGGAAAGGGAAAAGGACATGATCGAGATTAGTCACACCTTAATTTAAAAAGAGAGAGAACCAAAATTGGTTCTCTCTCTTTTTAATTATTAAAGAAAACCAAAAATATTTCAGAAGAAATTATTTAATTCCTACATTTGAAGTTACTGCAATTAAATTTTAAAAAATGCAAAAAAAACACGCATCAGCTATTCTAATATTTCTCTTATGTTGCCAAATAACAATTGCACAAGAACCTCAAAAACCAAATTCTGTTGAAATTTATAATCAAATTCAAAAGCTTAATTTTCTAGGTTCCGTACTTTATATAGCCGCACATCCTGATGATGAAAACACCCAGTTGATCTCTTATTTATCCAATGAACAAAAGGCCAGAACCGGCTATTTGTCTTTGACACGCGGGGATGGTGGACAAAACTTAATCGGCACGCAATTGCGGGAATTATTAGGAGTAATAAGAACCCAAGAACTTATTGAAGCCCGAAAAATTGATGGAGGAGAACAGTTTTTTTCCCGTGCTAATGATTTTGGTTTTTCTAAAAATCCAACAGAAACATTAGAAATTTGGGATAAAAAACAAGTACTAGCTGACGTTATTTGGGCCATCAGGAAATTTCAACCCGATGTGATTATTAACCGATTTGATCATCGTTCGCCCGGAACCACTCACGGACACCACACGGCATCAGCAATGTTAAGCGTAGAAAGTTTTGACTTAGCGAATAACCCATCAATTTTTCCCGAGCAATTGCAATTTGTAACACCTTGGCAAACCAAACGACAGTTTTTTAATACGTCTTGGTGGTTTTATGGAAGTATCGAAAAATTTAATGCTGCCCATAAAACGAATTTAATTGCGCTGCAAACAGGAGTTTATTACGCTGGATTAGGAAAATCAAATCAGGAAATAGCCGCATTAAGTCGGAGCCGCCATCAATCCCAAGGGTTTGGTAGCACTGGAGCCCGTGGGGAGGAAACAGAATATTTAGAGTTTATAAATGGAGATGCTTTAAAAGATAAGAAATCACTTTTTGAAGGAATCGATACTTCTTGGAACCGAATAAAAGAGGGAAAATCAATCGGAGAATTATTGACAACTATTGCCGCTGAATTCGACCATAATAATCCTTCGGCAAGCATTCCAGATTTGGCGAAAGCCTATGCTATGATGAAGGCTTTGGACGAAAATCAGTGGTCGCCACTGAAATCAGAAGCCATAAAAGAAATTATATCGGCCTGTTCTGGTTTGTATCTTGAAGCCGTTGCCCAAAATCAGGAAGCGACTCCCGGAAGCACTATTAAATTGAAACTCGAAGCCATTAATAGAAGCTCCGTACCCATACAATTAATGAGTGTGACCGCTATACCTAATCAAAATATTACACCTCAAAATCGGGATTTAAAAAACAACATACTAAACACCATTAATTTAGATTTAAAATTACCCGAATCAATTAACTACACACAACCATATTGGTTAAAAGAAAAAGGAACAGTTGGGATGTACGCAGTAAAGCAACAACAAAACATAGGGATTCCAGATATTATTCGGGAAGTTAAAGTGATTTTTAATATTAAAATCAATGAGATTGAAATTCCATTTGAACGAACCGTAGTGTATAAATACAACGATGATGTAAAAGGGGAAGTATATAATTATCTGGACATTGTTCCCGAAGTTACTACTTCAATTATAGACAAAGTATTGCTTTTTAAAGACACAAAAAAGAAAGCTGTAGCCGTAAAAATCAAAACTGGAAAAGACTCCGTAAAAGGAATTTTACAACTTGAATTACCTGAAAACTGGGGTGTTTTTCCTAAATCGATTCCTTTTAACATTGAAAAAAAGGGAACGGAACAAATTGTTTATTTTGAGGTAACTGCACCAAATAAATCCGAAGAAGCTGTAGCCAAAAGCGTGGCGATAATTGACAATAAACAATTTGACAAAGAACAAATTATCATTAAGTATGACCACATCACAAAACAGCAAGTTTTAACATTGGCTGAAGCCAAATGCATCAAAACAGATTTAAAAACGAATGGTGAAAAAATAGGATATATAATGGGTGCCGGAGATGAAGTTCCCAGTAGCCTGACGCAATTAGGATATGCCGTAACACTACTTAAACCTGAAGAAATTACTCCTGAAAAATTAGAATTGTACGACGTAGTCATCACAGGTGTTCGTGCCTATAATATCTTGCCTGCACTGGCAAACAAACAAAATATACTTTTTGATTTTGTAAAATCCGGAAAAACAATGATCGTTCAGTACAATACTGCAGGAGATCTTGTTACCAATACTATTGCACCTTATCCCTTGAAACTCTCCCGAGACCGAGTGACCGAAGAAGATGCCGAAGTCCGATTCTTAGCGCCACACCATCCTGTTTTGAATTTTCCAAACCAAATTACAGCTACTGACTTTGAAGGCTGGAAACAAGAACAAGGATTGTATTACCCCAATGAGTACGACAAAGCCTTTACTCCTATCCTATCTTCAAATGACAAAGGGGAAAGCCCTAAAAATGGTGCATTACTTATTGCTCCTTACGGAAAAGGACACTATATTTATACCGGCTTAAGTTTTTTTAGAGAATTACCTGAAGGCGTTACTGGTGCCTATAAATTAATTTCTAATATCATTTCGCTACAATCATCTGAAAAAATTCCTGTTCAAAAAATCAAGAACTAACCCACTTTAAAATGGAAACAAAAAAAATAAAAACCTGGAAGAAAAATTATACTTGGGTACTTGTAGCCAATGCAATATACATCCTGATCTTTTGTCTCATCATGAAATTATACGCTTAAATTATGCAATTATTTGATTGGATTATACTGATAGTAACTTTATTGTTTATTGTAATTTATGGGGCTTGGAAAACCAAGGGCAGTAAAAATGTAGAAGACTTTATTTTAGGGAGTAATGAAACACCTTGGCATGTTGTAGGACTTTCTGTTATGGCCACACAAGCCAGTGCAATTACGTTTCTTTCTACTCCGGGGCAAGCCTATCATGACGGTATGGGTTTTGTGCAATTCTATTTTGGACTGCCAATTGCTATGGTGGTAATCTGTGTCACCTTTATCCCTTTATACCACAAATACAAAGTGTATACAGCTTATGAATACCTTGAAAAAAGATTTGATTTGAAGACCCGTTCCCTAGCTGCCATCCTTTTCTTGTTCCAAAGAGGTTTAGGAACCGGATTGACCATATACGCTCCGGCAATTATTTTGTCCGCTTTATTGGGTTGGAATCTTACCTATATGAATATTATTATTGGTGTATTAGTTATCATTTATACTTTTTCGGGTGGAACCAAAGCAGTGAATGTAACTCAAAAACAGCAAATGTTTGTGATTATGTCCGGAATGCTAATCACTTTTTTTCTGATTTTGCATTATTTACCTAATGATATGACTTTCTCCAGTGCGTTGCATATTGCTGGGGCAAATGATAAAATGGATATTGTTAATTTCTCTTTAGATCCAGAGGAAAAATATACCTTTTGGAGCGGAATAACAGGAGGTTTTTTCTTGGCATTAGCTTATTTTGGTACCGATCAATCGCAGGTAGGACGTTATTTATCCGGACGATCCGTTCGAGAAAGCCAGATGGGACTAATCATGAACGGACTTTTAAAAGTACCTATGCAGTTCTTTATTTTACTGACCGGAGTTATGGTTTTTGTCTTTTTCCAATTCAATCCTGTTCCGTTAAATTTTAATCCAAATAATAAAGCCATGATTGAAAAATCAGCTTACAAAAGCGAATACAATGCTTTGGAGAAAAAATTAGACGATTTATCCGAAGACAAAAAAGTAATTAATCTTTTGTACATCGACCAGCTCAATCAGGATTATGACAATCCAACGCTTAGGAAAGAATTAGTGACTTTATCCAATAAAGAAAAAGATTTAAGAGATCGTGCCAAAGAAATAATTCTGAAAGCTGATAGTAATAGCGAGACCAATGATAAAGATTATGTGTTTTTTCACTTTATTCTCAACTATTTACCCAAAGGGCTTATTGGTTTGTTACTGGCCGTAATTATTTCGGCCGCTATGTCCTCTACCGCTTCGGGATTGAATGCACTGGCCTCTACCACCGCAATTGATATTTACAAACGCAATCTAAAAGAAGAAAAATCAGAACGACACTACCTGTATGCTACAAAATTCTTTACCTTATTGTGGGGGGTTATAGCCATACTATTTGCTTGTATTGGAACGCTTTTTGAAAATTTAATTCAACTGGTAAACATCATTGGATCCATATTTTATGGAACAGTCCTTGGAATTTTCTTAGTTGGTTTTTACATCCATAAAGTACAATCTAAAGCCATTTTTTATAGCGCTGTAGTAAGTCAGATTACTATTTTTATCATCTACTATTACGCCATTTATATTTTCCCGAGCGGAGAAGAAAAACTGGGTTATTTGTGGCTGAATTTCATTGGTGCAATGCTTACAATTGTAATTTCTTTATTGTTGCAATGGACCATTTTTAGAAAACAGAGAGAGATAACAGCCTAAATAAAAAAATAACCGCAGATTCACAGATTTTTATATTGATAATCCGTGAATCTGCGGTTATTTTTTTTACTTCAGAAGTTCTTATATAAAAATCTCTTCTTCCGCAGAAACGAGCAAGAGCGAACTGGTGAGTAATGATAATCCCATGGATACTATATACGCAAACATCTAATAAATTACACAGTCCAAAATTTCAAAAAAAAATCCCGTCTCTAAATGGAGACGAGATCTTCTTATATAAAAACGTTAGAGTAATTAGTTTTTACTCCACTCTGTAATACTGTCTTTATTCATTTTCACGTAATCTTGGTTTTTAGCAATTTCAGCTGCTGCAAGTGATGCCTTAGCCGTTTCGATTGCTCCTTTTTTGTCCTCAAGTTTAGCTTGAATTAATGACTTCAATCTGTTGTACCAAAACGGTTTGTCTTTAGACATACCTAACGCTTTGTTTACATAAACCAATGCTTTTGCATTGTCACCATTCGATTGGAATAAAAATTGAGCAGCAGAAAAATAATCTGCACTAGCTGGTCCAGCTAATGCTTTCTCGATGTTAGCCGTTGTTTTTTGTTGTGTTGGCACTTCAAATTTTAAAGCAGCATAGGAGTTCTCCCAATAGATTTCTAAAAAAGCAAAATTATTGTCTAAACCACTAATTCCAATAGTAAATGTTTCCACACTTTTATTCACTGTTTCAGGCTTAACAGTAGCTCTAAGCGCCACATTTTCTTCTTTCCACTCTTCTGGATTACCCCAGTTATCAGTAGTTTTATAAAATAGTATCTCCCAGCTTTCTATTTTCGGAATAGTATACAATGAATATTTTCCTTTTTTCAATGTTTTACCATCAATAATCACATCATCGCTAAAGGAAACAGTTGTATTTTCATTAGCTCCAGTTCTCCATACTTTTCCAAAAGGAATTAAATTTCCAAAAACGGACCTTCCTCTGGCACTTGGTCTTGAATAGTTAACTTCTACATCAGTCAAACCAACTGTTTGCATAAGCGTCATTTTCGGACTTGATTGAGGTGTTTTTAACTGAGCCTCAGCGCTGAAACCGACCATAAATAAAGCCAGTGCAATGATTATTTTTTTCATATTATAATTTTTAAATGTTTTCCAAATTTACAAATTCAATGCCTTTGTACTGTTAATTATTCCTTAATTTAGATTGAATATTCCTAACTGCCTCAAAATCCAATTCGTTAAAATGATTAATCACTACATCTGCTTCCGATAAATCTTGTGCTTCAGAATGAATACTGTTGTAGCCCACACAAAAAATCCCAGCAGCTTTGGCCGCTTTTATTCCATTTGTACTGTCCTCAATAACGATACAATTTGCTTTTGGTGTAACTGATAAACTTGCCGCATGTTCAAAAATAGCCGGATGTGGTTTTGATTTAGGGAAATCTTCACCGCTTACCACATGTGTAAAATAGGCATGCAACTTAAACCGGCTAAACACGCGTTCAATAGTCACTTTGGATGCCGAAGAAGCCAAAATCAATTGCATGCCGTTTTGATGCAATTCTATGATTAGACTTTCAACACCTTCCAGTAATTCCAAATTATCTTTACTATCAAAAGCATCATTAAAAATAGACCTTTTTCGTTGAATCAAATCCTCTACTTCTTGTTCTATTACAAAAACTTCTTTTAATTTTTGAAACGTATTCCGAGTAGAAAAACCCGTAAATGAAGTGTACATTGCTTCAGTAACAGCTATATTTAATTCTTCAAATTGTTTAAAATAAGCATAACGGTGTACGGGTTCAGTATCGACAATTACACCATCCATGTCAAAAATTACGGTTTGTATCATTTTTGTTAAATTATTAGACTTTATAGATTTTAAGACTTCTTAACTTTTTAGAACGGAACATTAAAAAACTGAATTCTAACCACTATTTCTTAAGTAAATAGCGAATCACGGTTTCTGCAGCGTACAAACCAAATAATCCAGGCATGTAACTATTGGTTCCATAAAATGATTTTTTGAAATTGGATCCATCCGTCATTTTTAAACTCGTTTCATCTTGAATTTCCGACGAAAAAACCACTTTCAGTTTATCAATTTTAAATTCTTTCAATCGTCTTCGAATGGTTTTGGCAAAATAACAATTCACGGTATTGGTAATATCAGTCACTTTCACTTTTGAAGCTTCCATTTTCCCACCTGCGCCCATACTACTGATGATTTTTACTCTTTTTCGTTTGGCTCCAATAATCAAATTCAGCTTTGGCGTCACACTGTCAATGCAATCCAAAACATAATCAAATTCCTCCGATACAATTTCGAAAGCACGCTCTGGCGAAAGAAATTCCTGTACACGCGTCAATTTTAATTCTGGATTAATGTCCATTAATCGATCCCCAACAACAGTAATTTTTGGTTGTCCTACAGTTGAATGTAAAGCAGGCAATTGTCGGTTTATATTGGTAATATCAACTACGTCACCATCAACAATAGTCATCGTTCCCACTCCTGCTCTTACCAAAAATTCGGCCGCAAAAGAACCAACACCACCCAATCCTACAACCAATATATTTGCCTTTTTTAAATTATCTAAACCTTCTTTTTTGAATAAAAGTTCGGCTCTTTCTGTCCATTCTGCCATTGTTTTTTGTTTAAAGTTTAATGTTTTTGAAAAATTCTTAAATCAAAAACTTCATTATAATTACTATTCACAAGTTCCTGTATTTCTTCCAGCGAAATTCCTCTGTATTTTGCTGCCAATTCATAAACTGCTTCAATCCCTTCATCCACTGTATCTGTTTCCAAAAAAAATCGATTATCAGGAACGCTTTTAAAAACAGCTTCTAGGTCCTGATTTAGCAATAAATATTTCCCAAACGAAATATAAAATCCATTGTTCACTAATTGTTTAGCGACTTGGGCATTTTTGGAAAACCCATGAATCAGCATTGGAACTGAAATATTCAATTTTTTCGTAATTGCAATCACTTCCTGAAAAGCACCGACACAGTGTATTACCACTGGTTTTTGATAGTGCTGCGCCAAAAGCAATTGCTTTTCGAAAACCAACTGTTGCAATTCCATTGAAACTTCGATGCGTTTGTCCAACCCACATTCGCCCACAGCGAGACAATTTGCTTCTTGTAATTTACTTTCGATAATTGCCAAGTCAGCTTCTATTTGCTCTTCAATAATAAACCACGGATGAATCCCGATGGAATAATACGGAATTGTTGCATCAAATTCCTGTGGATATTGATTCACTAATTCCAACACATTTGGTTGATTCGTATCTTTATGTGTATGCAGATTAAAGAAATCCATTAGTTGTGAAATTTTTTAACTCCCGCTTTTATCTCGATATTCAAATCATTTTCCAATGGTACTATTGGACAGGAATATGTAAAATTATACGCGCAATACGGATTGTATGACGTGTTAAAGTCAATCACAATAGCATCTCCTTTTGGGATTTTCAAATCAATGTATTTCCCGCCAATGTAACTTTCGTTTCCTGAAGTCAGATCTGAAAACGGTAAAAATAAATAGTCTTTATATTCCTCTTTTTTTGAGAGCTCCATATTCTTGTACACATTCAGTTTCAAATCCCGACCGTCAATTGTAAAAGAAAGCTCCCCATATTTTACATACAATGGTTTCCTGTCCGTTGACGTTTTCATTTCAAAAGGCTTCTCTTTTTTTGTTCTTACTAACTTAGCGACCACATAAAAAGTTTCGTTTGCAGGATAAAAATCAAGTGTTTTGAATTCCGCTAAATCTTTCGGAGTCAACGGACTTGTCTTTGCATCGGCATATTCTGAATTTAATTCCTTTTGAAATTTGGCTACAGCCGAAACGTCAAATTTATATTGGCCAAAGCCTAAATTCAATTGAACCAAAAGAAATAAAGTAAATAGCGTTCTCATGTTCTTATTTTTATGCAAAAATAGTTTAAAAGTTACTAGGACACAAAGGCGCATCGGTACAAAGTTTTCTACCTTTGCAAAATATAACAAATACATGTTTCAAACTGCTTTTCAACGCTACATTAATAATTTCAAAGGCTTTACCAGAGAAATTTGGATTCTAACGCTCGTCACTTTTATAAATCGCGCCGGTACGATGGTTTTGCCTTTTTTATCTAAGTATTTAAAAGAAGATTTGAATTTATCCTACGCACAAGTGGGATGGATTATGGTTGCTTTTGGTTTTGGTTCTATGCTGGGATCTTGGCTTGGTGGCAAATTATCCGATAAAATAGGCTTTTATAAAATCATGGTTTTCAGTTTATTCACCAGCGGAATCCTTTTGTTTTTTGTACAATACATTCGGACCTTCTGGGGATTGTGCATTGGAATGTTTGTCATAATGACCGTTGCTGATATGTTTCGTCCCGCCATGTTTGTCTCCTTGGCGACTTATGCTAAACCTGAAAATCGTACCAGAGCACTGACTTTAGTTCGGTTAGCGGTAAATTTAGGCTTCACAGCTGGACCCGCTTTAGGTGGTTTAATCATTATGAATTTAGGTTACAGCGGATTATTCTGGGTGGATGGAAGTTCGTGTATTGTATCTATTTTAATTTTCACCCTACTGGTAAAAGAACGCAAAAAACCTATCGATTTAGCCTCCGCCAATATCGAAACTGAGATACCAGCCTCTGTTTTCAAAGACAGAATATTCTGGATCTTCCTTTTTGTTTGTTTCATAACAGCCATGCTTTTCTTTCAACTTTTCACCACTTTACCCTTATATCATAATGAAAAATTTGGATTAACCGAGTTTCAAAGTGGACTTTTATTGTCTTTAAACGGACTGTTAATTTTCTTTCTGGAAATGCCAATTGTAAGTTTCACTCAAAGAAAAGGCATCAGTATACTCAAAATTATTCTTTGGGGCGCACTGCTAATGTCATTGAGTTTTTATGTTTTACTCATCAATATGTGGGCTGGAATACTAATTGTTAGTATTCTTTTTATCACTTTTGGTGAAATGTTCATCTTCCCTTTCTCCAATTCATTTGCGTTGAGCCGGGCTCCAAAAGGGCATGAAGGCCGCTACATGGCTTTGTTTACCATGAGCTTCAGCTTAGCACACATTGCGAGTTCTAAAACTGGACTAGAAATCATAGCCGCTTTTGGCTACCAAGCTAACTGGTTTGTCATGGGAAGTTTAGGTATTTTAGCAGTGGTAGGTTGTATCTGGCTGCAAAAACTCGTTCAAAAAGAACACAATTAATTCCATTATCATTCTTTGGGCGTGACCCTATAAAAAAAAGGGGCTTATCAACAAAATCGTTATTAGCCCCTTTTCTTTATAGCGTCGGGTTATACGCGCTACTTCGGTAGCTAGCTTCTACCCCTCACGCAGTCTCCTTATGATGATAACATTTTTGATTAAAAGGATAATTAATTTCCAAAAAACTGCAAAAACACGTTAAAACTAAAAAAATAGTTAAAAAACTACATTTATAGTTTGATAACTAAAAAAATAGTTGTATGTTTGGTTTAAATAAAAAATTATGCAAAAATTAACCAACAAAGAAGAGGAAATCATGCACATTTTATGGAAGCTCAAAAAAGCATTCGTAAAAGAAGTCCTTGCAGAAATCACAGAAGATCAACCCCATTATAACACACTTTCAACCATTGTGCGCAATCTGGAAGAAAAAGGATTTGTGTCACACAATGCCTTTGGAAACACACACCAATACTTTCCTATTATAAGTTTAGAAGATTATAGAAAACGATTCATGAATACTGCTATTGATAATTATTTCAACAGCTCATATAAAAATATGGTATCGCATTTTGCCAAAGAAGAGAAAATATCTGCAGCTGAATTACGGGAAATTTTGGCTATGATTGAAAGTCATAAAGAGGAAATATAAACTTTAGATTAACAATATTAATTATGGAAGTATTTTATATTTATCTCATCAAATCCAGCGGATTAATTGCCTTGTTTTATTTGGCGTATCATTTTATGTTGCGAAAAGAAACCTTTTTCACAAGCAATCGTTGGTTTTTGTTATTGGGATTATTCACTTCCATTCTTTTGCCGTTAGTTGTTTTTACTAAAACAATATGGGTAGAACCTACTCCTATAAATTATGATTGGTCATCATTGCCCATAAGTACAATTATTGATGAAGACCACACGCAAGAATATATTTTTCTGGCATTAGCAGTGCTGTACTGCATTGGCACATTATGCCTTTTCACTAAATTTGGTTTTGAATTTTACAGTTTACAAAAAATAGTAAAAGGAAAAACCATAAAACGTCAAGCGAATTTTAAATTTATAGACTTAAAAGACAACCTCGCTCCTTTCTCTTTTTTTAATACTATCGTTTACAATTCGTCCTTGTACAGCAGCTCTGAACTAGAAAACATTTTAGAACACGAAAAAGTTCATAGTGAGCAAAATCATACTGTTGATGTATTAATTTCAAGATTGTTTTGTATTGTGTTTTGGTTTAATCCATTCATTTGGTTTTATAAAAAAGCAATTATCCAAAACTTGGAATTCATTGCTGACAGCGAAGCCACGAAAAAGATATCCGACAAAAAAGCGTATCAGTTGACGCTTTTAAAAATAACAACACATGAGAATTGTGTTGCCATTACCAATCATTTTTATCAATCATTAATCAAAAAACGAATCGTTATGTTAAACAAAAATCAATCAAAAAAATCGAATTCCTGGAAGTACGCAGTCGTTATTCCTGCTTTAGTTGCATTTGTGATGCTTTTCCAAGTAAATGTGATAGCTCAGGAGAAAAAAATTAAGATAGATGAAATTATCGAAATGTCAAAATTTAATACTGACAAATCAACTACAGATATTGAAATTAGAGAAAATTGTGAAATTGTTCAAAAAACACATAATGTTACTTTAATATTCTCAAATATCAAAAGGAATTCGTTAGGAGAAATTGTAAATATTAGTGCTTCTTATGATGATCACAAAGGGAATAAAGAAGAATATACACAGGAAGGAAACACTCCTATTAATCGATTTGTATTTTTTTATAAGAAAGATAAATTGAATAATGTCAATATTGGTTTTTTCAATGCTGATCTAAAGAAAAAAGCTAAAAAAATAGATATAGTTACTGACACAGCTAAAAGAAGAGCGTCTATACTGACTATAAAAACAGAAGAAATATTGAAAAATGATAGTCCTGAAAAACCAATTATTTTTATCAATGGCAAAAAAACAAACCTCGTAATGGAAGTTATAAACAAAATGGATCAAAATTCAATTGAAACTATGACTGTTTTAAAAGGATCAGCTGCCGAAGAAAAATATGGAGATGAAGGAAAAAATGGAGCTATTGAGATAACAACCAAAAACTTGAAAAGAGAATTGAAAAACCCAATTATATTCATCAATGGTAAAAGAACAAATACCACTCTGGATGATTTAAACAAAACAGATCAAAATTTAATTGAAAGTATGACTGTTTTAAAAAAGATAAATGCTGAAGAGAAATATGGTAATGGTGGGGAAAATGGTGCAATTGAAATTATCACTAAAGGAAATGTAGATTTATTAAAATCCTCCAATAAAAAATCAAAATAGAATTAAACATTTAAAAACCCAGAAAGACGGTCCAGATCAAGACCGTCTTTTTTTATATCTTTACATTAAACAAAATGATATGTATAAAATCCTAGCCCAAATTAACAAAGTTATTTTACCTAGTTTCACCAAACAGCGATTGGATTTGGCTAAAGCCAAAAAATGGCAAATGGCGATTATTGGTTTTAGATATTACGTAACCACACGTGCGCTGGATTAATACGTAATTGCGGCAAAAATTTCATTTCCTTTGATTTTTGCCCTTCCATTCAAGAAAGCTAATTCCATTAGGAAATTGCATTGTACAATTTCTCTATCCAATCTTTTGACCAATTCGCAAACTACTTTTGCCGTTCCTTCGGTGGCCAAAACATCATCGTGAATCAGAATTCGGTCTTCTGAAATTGGAAATTATGTCAGCCAATAATAAAATTATTTATAGCAAGAGACTTTTTAAATTACGATAAAAACATAGTCTACTTTATTGTTACCACTTCTCTGCTCCCAATAATTTTTTTCCCAATTCACTAAGCGCTGCCGTTTTATATTTGGTTTGTTCCCATTTACGGGGATCTCCAGGAAAGGCATATCCTTCAGGTGCAATTCTGTCTTTCCAGGAATTCACTCTCCATTGACGTAGTTCTTCATTTTCTTCTTCCGATGGCATCATAGAAATATATTGTGCCATTCTCACTTTATCTTTTGTAATATTGGGGCGAATGCCATGCGGTTGTAAACTGTTAAAAATCAATAAATCTCCCGCTTCCATTTTTACTTTAACAAATTTGCCTTCAAATTCGGAGGTATCCGGTTGAAATCGATTTCTATCTTCCGGTTGTGTCAGTTTCCAAGTATCATAATTTCGATATAAATCAGGAATACATTGAAATCCTCCCATATTTTCATCCATTTGGTCTGCCAAAGCGAGAACTCCTTGTACGTTTTGAGGTTTTGTTTCAGGATCATAATCCCAATGTATGAATCCTTTGAAATCAAAATCCGGACGGACTGGTAAATTTAGATTTGCTCGGTCAATGGTTACCCATAATTTTTCAGTTCCCCAAATATCTACAAATGCATCGTATACTTTTTTCATTTGTCGATTATCCCATTGGTATTGATGATTGTACACTTCAACCATACCGCTATTGGTAAGTTCTTTCATTTGCATTTCGGCTCTTGGTGGCGCATACCAAGTTTCTGGGTCATTTTGATTTTTCTCTTCAAATTCCCACAGGAAATCGGCCATTTTTTTAGCGTTTTCTTTCGGAACAGCATTTTTTATTACAATATACCCGTTTTCAATCCAAAACTTCCAATCGGCTTCAGTAAGCAAACGCAGAGGTTTACCATTAGAGCGATCATTTAATTTTGTTGTGCTGGATTTTGCTGTCGATGGATTTCCCGGAATATCTTTGTGGGCATTGTTATGTGCCATTGTGGGAACCATTGATTGCTTATTCTTTTCCATAGTTATCTATTTCGTGTTATTACTATTCCAAAATTAGAAAAAGTGAACCTTAATTACTTTCACAAAATGTACTGCTATTTGTACAATATTGATTTATTTTAGTAACTTTAGACAAGTATATGTATTATATTGAACAATTATAGCAGTAACGAGGTATGAAAATAGTTTTTGAGGATATAAAAAGATTAGCCGGTAGTTCCTTTAGAATATTGGTCAATCCAAAATTGAATAATTTTTATTATTGGCATTTTCATCCTGAATTTGAATTGACTTTCATTGTAGCACCAAATGGAACACGACGCGTAGGTGACCATATTGGGGATTTTGAAGGAAGTGATTTGGTTTTTATAGGTTCTAATATTCCGCATTTGAATTTTGATTATGGAATTAAAACCGAATATGAAAAAGTAGTTTTACAGATAAAAGAAGATTTTTTCAAAAATGACTTTATCACCACTCCTGAACTAGCTTTCATTAATCAATTATTTGAGAACTCTAAAAAGGTGGTTTGTTTTCATGGAGCTGTAAAAGATGAAATTGGCAAAAGGCTTCAAAAAATTCATCTTTTATCACATTTTGAACAATTTATAGAAGTACTGTCCATATTTCAGATTTTAGCAACAGCAAATGAAAAGACACTATTACACGATAAACCATTTGAGAATCTGTACAATAACAAAGAACAAGTGCGATTAAAAGTAGTATATAAATTTATAGAAGAAAACTACCAAAGGGCTGTTTCTATTGAAGAAATCTCTCGTTTGACTCATTTATCCAAAGCCGCTTTTTGTCGTTATTTTAAAAAAATGACCCGATTGACTTTTACTGAATTTTTAAATCAGTATCGAATAGAACAAGCTAAAATACTTTTAAAAACTGATAAAAATGCAACAGAAACGTGCTTTGAGTGTGGTTTTGAAAGTCTGTCATATTTTAATAGAATTTTCAAAAAAGTAGTGGGTGAAAATCCGATACAGTTTAAGAAAAGATAAAAAAAGGTATGTTTCCTAAATTTCAGAAACATACCTTTTGTAATTTATTCCGTAATATTAAAACTGGCTACATAAAAGTTTTTATCTATTTCCAATTTTGAATTTTCAGTATTTACAGAAACACGTTGCCATTCTGTCTCTGGTTGTAGCAATTCTTCATTGCCATTCAGCGTTACTTTAACAGGCATGTTAAAACCTGACACACAATTTGTCCAGCGATATCCTAATTGATTATCCTTGAAAAAATATTCTACTGTAGGAATTCTGGTATCTCTTAAATACTGATTAAAAAAGGTAGCTAAATCGATTCCAACTTGCTGACTTAAATAATCTTCAATTTGTTTAGTCGATACCGTTTGATGGTAAAAAGTACTGTTCAAACCTCTTAATATTTTTCTCCATTTTTCATCATCATTTACAATTTGGCGTAAAGTATGTAGCATATTCCCTCCTTTTGGATACATATCACCAGATCCTTCTTTGTTTACACCATAGTTTCCTATAATCGGCTTATCATTGTTTATTCCCTTTCTGGTCCCTCGGATATATTCAAATCCAGCTTCTTTCCCATAATAATATTCTACAAAAAGGCTTTCAGAATAGTTTGTAAAACTCTCATGAATCCACATATCAGCAATATCTTTGTACGTAATATTATTGGCGAACCATTCATGTCCGGATTCATGGATAATGATAAAATCAAATTTTAATCCCCAACCCGTTCCGCTTAAATCCCTTCCTAAATAACCATTTTGAAATTTATTTCCGTAGGTCACTGAACTTTGATGTTCCATTCCTAAATACGGAGCTTCAACTAACTTGTAACTGTCTTCATAAAAAGGATATGGTCCAAACCAGTGCTCAAAAGCTTTCAACATCTTTGGAACATCCTGAAATTGTTTTTTGGCTTTCGCCAAATTGTCTCTCAAAACATAATAGGTACAGTCTAAATCGCCTTTTTCTCCCTTATATTTTTCTGAAAACGAAACATAATCTCCTATATTTATGTTTACACCATAATTATTGATAGGATTTGAGACATACCAATTATAGGTTTTGGTTCCGTCCTTTAATTGCTTAACACTGATCAGACGACCGTTAGATACATTTGTCAAATTTTCAGGAACATTTACACTGATCAGCATATTTTCCACTTCGTCATACATGTGGTCTTTGTTTGGCCACCAAACACTCGCACCCAATCCCTGACAAGAAGAAGCAATAAAAGAATTCCCATTAGCATCTTTTTTCCAAGTAATTCCTCCATCCCATGGCGGATTTACAGCAACTTTAGGTTTGCCTCCGTAAAAAACAGTCAACTTTTTTATGGCTCCTTTTGTTTGAGATGCAATCAATTCAATAAAAAATGCATTTCCTTCTCTTCTATATTTTAAAGCTACTCCATCCTGAATGACTTTATAAATTTCCATAGGATTTTGCAAATCAATTTGCATACTATTGTATTCCTGAACGACTTGATATTTTATTGTATTGGAACCTGAAATAGTACTGTCAGCAGGATTTACTTTAATATCAAGATGGTACTGTTTTACATCCCACCACGCTCTTTCTTTGGTGATGCTGCCGCGCAAAGTATCTTGTCTGGTAAATATTTCCTCTTTTTTTTCCAAAAGTCCTTGCGCATTTACACCATTAAAAATAAGGAAAGAGATCAAAATAAGACTGAATTGTTTTTGCATGGTGAATTTACTTTAGACAAAAATAAACTTTAAAACTCTATAATTAAACTTCCTGGAATTTATTTTCCAGGATAGATTTGGACATATTCTTGCAACAGCGTATTTTCTTTTCCACGAATTTCCATGATCACCTTATTGTTTTCAAAATCAAACTTCAGCAACCCAAAATTAATATCTTTGATCACTTCTCCTTTTACATAAGGATTTTCTTCGCCAGAAAAAGAAGCATAGGTATGGGTTAGTCCACTCGAAGTAAAATCGACTAAAGGATACGACAATCCGCGAACTTTTTTGGAAGAAAAAGTAGCAATATGGCGGTCACCAGAAATTATAAAGGTACCTTTTGCTTTCGTTGAAACAATCAATTGCTCTAGTTTTTCAATTTCATGGGGAAAATTTCCCCAAGCTTCAAAACCGTGTTTATTTGATAAAAATTGAATGCTGCTGACAATAACATTAAATTGTGCCTCAGAAGTTTGAAGTTCATTTTCCAACCATTTCCATTGTGCATTTCCTAACACCGTTCCTTCACCTGCTGTATTAGGTTGAAAACGTTTTTTTAAATCGGTGGCTTTAGTCAGTGCCGTTCTAAAAAAGCGAGAGTCCAATACAATGACTTTTATTTTATTTTCATTTACCTCAATAGTTTTAGCAGTATAAACTCCGTCTCTTTTTCGCTCAGAAGCGTTCTTTGAAGTGCCTAAAAAATCCAATAATAACTGTTGGCTTTTTCTTTTAAAGGGATATTCTTCCCCAGCGTCATTTGCTCCATAATCGTGATCATCCCAAGTTCCTAAAACTATTTTATCTTTAATAAAAGTTAGATAATCCGCGTCTTGTTTTTGAATTTCATAATTATTTTTAAGAAACTGCATATCTTCTGTATCCGAGTACACATTATCACCTCCCCAAATCCAAACGGAAGGATGATTTTTGTCTATCGCTGGCCAAAGTTCATTTTTAATCTTTTGATTGTCGCAGGAACCAAAAGCAATCGTAAAGTAAGTGTTTTGAGTAGGTTTATTAGTTTCAAGTACCTGTTGTGTATTCTGAATTTTACAACTAATAAGGGCAAAAAAGCTAAAAATAAAAAGTATTTTTTTCATGTGAAGGTATTATAAAATCTATTTAATTTAAAAAAATTTGTTGCTAAGGTATACTAATATGCTCAATTGAACTTTAAGTAAAGTTTAATAAAAAAGCGACTATCCAATTAAAATAGTCGCTTTTTTATTAGATTAAAACACAAAAACTAATGCAGGTGGGTTACTTTGCTTTGTTCTACTACAGCAGTAAAATCATTGGCTAAACGTTTGCCATACTCCTCTAGCAATTCTAAAATTCTTTCTTGATTATCTGATTTGACAATAAGTCCTGCATGATATTCTAAGGGTATTCTAAAGCAAACTTCCGGATCTGAAAACGAAGATAAATTAGGATGCTGGAATTTTGTTAAAGTCAAAACGATTCCGGCATATCCTTTTTTTACTTTTGGTAAACTGTACTTCGTTCCTTTGACCAAAGCGTCTTCAATTGCCGCCCACTCTTTCCATAAATTAATATTCGAAGCTTCAGCAACCATTTCGGCCAAATGCGCTCCTCCTACTCGTGAAGAAGTTTCCAAGAAATAAATCTGTCCATCTTCATTACTTTTGATGAACTCTGTATGAGCGGCTCCATGTTTCAACCCAAAACCTTTCATCACTTGTTCATTTATTTTTTTTATCGCGATATCATCCTCTGATTTGTATTTACTATTTGCCGAACGGAAAACGCCGCCACCTTGAGATATTTCCATTGGTGTAGCTAAATATCTAGAAGTCAAACTGAAGATTACTTTGCTATCCGAAATCAAACTGTCACAATGATACACATCACCAGGTTTGAATTGTTCCAATAGATATTTGAATCTGTTATTCCCCATTTCATTAATATGGATCCACAAACGCTCTTTGTCCTCTATTTTTATAATTCCTGTTGCAGAAGCTTCGGAACGTGGTTTCAAAACCCATGGAGCAGGAATAGCATTTGCAAAAGTATTGATGTCATGGTCATTAAACAAAGAACAAAAAGCAGGAATAGAAATTCCACAACTTTTGGCTCTCATTCGCATCGCTAATTTATCTCTAAAATAACGTCCCGTAGTTTGTCCCATCCCATCAATACGGAGGTTTTCCCTTAGATACGTGGCTTTTTCTACATCATAATCGTCTAACGCAACAATGGCATCTACTTTAGTAGTTTTCATAAAATTACCAACACCTAATAACAGATGTTCTAAATTCCAATCGACATCTTGGCCTTTCATATAAAAAATCTCATCAATATGTTGGTGTGGCCATGGCTTGTCTCTGAGTTTTTCGCTTGTCACTAAATAGACTTTGTTGCCTAATTTTTTTAAATTAATTAAAAAATCGGCACCTTTGAAATAATTTGAAATACAAAGAAAGGTTTTAGCGTTTTCCATAGGTTATAAATTTTCTATGAATTTAGTTAATAAATGAACACCATACGCTGTTGCATGCTTACTTTTAGCAAATTCATCCTCACCAAATGCCACTCCAGCTACATCAAGATGCGCCCAAGCGTTGTGTTCTTGGGTGAAATATTCTAAAAATTTGGCGGCACTTATGGCTCCGGCAACTGGTTTTCCGCTATAATTTTTCACATCGGCAATATCACTTTCTATGTCTGATTTATAAACATCCCAAAGCGGTAAAGGCCACAAACGCTCTCCTATTGCATCTCCGTTTTCTTGCAATTTCTTAGCCATTTCTGCATTGTTGGTAAACAAAGCACCACATTCATACCCAAAAGTACCCACGCTGCTTCCAGTAAGTGTGGCGATATCCACAATATATTCCGGTTTGAAATTTTTAATCAAATACGATAATCCATCGGCTAAAATGAGTCTGCCTTCTGCATCAGTATCAATTATTTCTATTGAATGTCCACTGTAACTGTGAATTACATCACTAGGTAAAAAGGACTTGCTGTCAACCGAGTTTTCGGCACAAGGAACAATAGCAGTTACTTTGACTGGCAATTGTAAATCGGCTATAAGTTGCATCGCCCCAAATACTGCCGCACCACCAGCCATATCACACTTCATGTGGACCATTCCTGCCGTTTTTATATTTAATCCACCAGTATCAAAGGTGATTCCTTTCCCCACCAATCCAACATGTTTTAGGTGTTTTACTTCAACAACAGGAGTATACATCATAATGATAAATTGAGGTTCATTCTCGCTTCCTTTTCCTACGGCTAAAAAAGCGCCAAGACCTGCAATTTTAGAAGCTTCATAACCGAGAACTTCTACGTCAAACCCATATTTCTGCCCAGTCTCTTTAGCCCAATTCGACAAGTATTTTGGATTAATTGTATTCGGAGGCAAATCGACTAAATCATAGGTTGCTAGTTGCGCTTTGGCAATTTTAATTCCTTTTTTGGCTGTAGCCAAATGCTCTTTTTCAGATAATAAACTCAAGCTAAAATCTGGTTCTAAAAAAGGATGTACGCTTTTCTCCGATTTAAAATGACCTAAATCATACGTTCCCAAAAACAATCCTGAAATCATAGCTTCAACCTGATCCTCAGTAAATTGTTCTGGTATAACTAAAGCTACACTCAAACTTAAATTTTCTTTTTGTTTCGATGAAATACGGCGAAAAATAGTTTTTAACGATTTATAATCTATCGTTTTTCCCAAGCCAATAAAAACATACGTATTATCATTTTTTTCGGCCAAATAGTGTGTGCCTTTTTTACCAAAAAAAACTTTGGAAGCAATTTCCAATCCATTAAATGTAATGGGAACAATACTTTTTGAATAGGTTTCAAAAACCGGAATTAAAATTGTACCTGAAAAATCATCTGAATTTGTTATTGTACTTGTTCTCATTTATTCTTTTTTTATGGCTGTTGTTATTGGATGAAATTCAACATTAATGTCGTTTTTTTAGCTATACTCTGTAATAGACGCGATAAATCGCATCTCTACACTTCTTTTTCATTAAAAAACAACCATTCAATTGCTTTTGGAAACTCGTCACTCCAGTAGGTTTCGCTATGTTTTCCCTGCTTGTTAATACTTAAATTAATATTCGATTTTTCTTTTACAAATTCACTTGAAATCAAACTATCTTTAAAACTTTTGATATGTTCAATCATCGTTATACTTTCATCGTCACCGGCATATAAATAGATTTTTGTATCTGCTGAATTAGCTTTTTCAGTATTGATTTTTAATTCAGGAACGACCCAAAGCGAGGGCGAAAAAATCATTAATTTCCCATACACTTCAGGATTTCTTAATCCACTAAAAATACTAACTAATCCACCCATTGAGCTTCCTCCAATTCCGGTGAATTCCCGTTCTTTTTTGGTTCTAAAATTGC
The DNA here is from genome assembly GCF_003984855.1 of Flavobacterium sp. GSP6. Taxonomy (NCBI): domain Bacteria; kingdom Pseudomonadati; phylum Bacteroidota; class Flavobacteriia; order Flavobacteriales; family Flavobacteriaceae; genus Flavobacterium; species Flavobacterium sp. GSP6. The sequence continues at coordinate 44,524 of NZ_RYDO01000014.1, read as the reverse complement.
GATCTATGTAGGGTTTTAATGTATCAGTCACAAAGCGAATGTATTTCTTGCCTTGTCCCTTTCCTAGAACAGTTTTCCCTACATTGTATTCTTTGATGCGATCTTCTTCGGCGTGTTCAATAGCAATAATTATAATTTTTCCAATTTTGTATTCTGACATAACTGCCAGTTTTTTATCAATTTCCCAATTGCCAAATTCAGCTGATTCATTGAATAAATTTTGAGCATCCTGCAAATACATAACCGGATAACTTTCACTCGATTTGTCATAATCATGGGGTAATAACGCCCATATTTTCCTGGTTTTATTGAGTTGGGGAATTTCAAATTCATCCGAAATCAATTGCACTTGAGGTAAAAAAGATTGTTTAAAAGGCAACCAGTTTTTTCTCCATCTCTCAACGTGTTCTTTTTGAATGCCAGTATGTGCTAATGTAGAGCGATTTTCGGTACGATTCCCATGACTGTTAATCTCAACATCGCTCCAATCTCCTTTCGTAAATTTATACAAAAGCATCTCTGGATAATCAAAATCATGTGGGAATTTGTAATGATACGAACGGTTCCCTATCTTCTCCATCAGAAATTCGTTGTCCTGTGTGCGCCAATTATTAAAATTCCCTGAAATATAAACCGGCCGAGCATCATCTTCATCAGTAGTTAGAATTATGTGTAGTCCAGTATTTAGTATAAAATTGTTTGCATCAGGATTAAAGGTGGTATTGTCTGAATTCATTACTTGCATGTGCTGCTTTAATTTTAAAATAAAAGTAAATATAGTGGATTGCTATTGGAAATAAAAGAAAAAAGAAAACCCAATAGCAAATGAATTTTCTATTGGGTTTTATGTATAAAAAGTAAGTATGCTAATTTTTCTTCTGACGGCTTTTTAAAACTGTTACCACATCATCTAACTCAAACCCTTTGGCTTGCAATAAGATAAGATAATGAAAAAGTAAATCAGCACTTTCACTCAAAAACAAATCATCATTGTCATCTTTGGCTTCAATAACCACTTCAATCGCTTCCTCACCTACTTTTTGGGCAATTTTGTTCATCCCTAATTTGAATAAAGAAGCAACGTAACTTTTTTCTGAATCTGCATTTTCTCTTCGAAGTTGGATTGTATCTTCTAAATCCGAAATAAAGCCATAATCTGCTTTGTTTTCGTCAGCCCAGCATGTATCTGTACCTTTATGACATGTTGGCCCTTCTGGTTTTACCTGAATCAATAGCGTATCATTATCACAGTCGTTTTTGATGTCGATCAGATTTAGAAAATTGCCACTTTCCTCGCCTTTTGTCCAAAGCCTTTGCTTACTTCGACTGTAAAAGGTTACTTTTTTAGTGTCTATCGTTTTTTGATACGCTTCGGCATTCATATAACCCAACATCAAAACCGTTTTGGTTTCACTGTCTTGAATGATTGCTGGAATTAATCCGTCTGTGTTTTTTGAGAAATCTATGTTCATGTTTTTAATTTAAAGATTGAAAAATTAAAGATTGAAAGATTATCTAATCCGATTTTCTTTTCTCTTTATTCTATTATCTGTTTCTATATCCTAACTTCGATATTATTATTTTTAAGGGCTGTTTTTAATGTTTTGATTTCAATTTCTTTAAAATGAAATACACTTGCGGCCAATGCTGCGTCTGCTTTTCCTCCCAGAAAAGTGTCCACAAAATGCTGTATGTTTCCCGCACCACCAGAAGCAATTATAGGGATATTAACTAATTCCGAAAGTGTTGCCAAAGCTTCGTTTGCAAAACCGTTTTTAGTTCCGTCATTGTCCATTGACGTGAATAAGATTTCACCTGCACCACGTTCTTCCACTTCTTTGGCCCAATCAAACAAATTCAATTCGGTAGGCACTTTTCCTCCTACTAAATGAACAATCCATTGCCCGTCAATTTGTTTGGCATCAATTGCAACCACTACACATTGACTGCCAAATTTTTGTGCCAAATCATTAATCAACTGCGGGTTTTTGACCGCTGAAGAATTAATAGAAACTTTATCCGCCCCGTTTTGCAACAAAATTTCAACATCTTCAACGGAGGAAATTCCACCACCAACAGTAAATGGAATATTAATCGTGGAAGCGACTTTACGAACCAAATCAACTAAGGTTTTTCTTCTTTCTTCCGTGGCAGAAATATCTAGAAAGACCAATTCATCCGCACCTTCATCTGAATATATTTTAGCTAATTCCACTGGATCTCCTGCGTCACGCAAGTCCACAAAATTAATACCTTTTACGGTTCTTCCGTTTTTAATGTCGAGACAGGGAATAATTCTTTTTGTAAGCATTATTGTTTTTATTACACAGAGATTCACGAAGTTTCACTAAGATTCACAAAATTCTTGGTGAATCTTAGTGTCATCTTTGTGTGTCTTTGTGAAACAATCTATTTTATTATATATTTTTCTAATTGTTTCAAGGAAATTCGTCCTTCATAAATTGCCTTACCAATTATTGTTCCTTCACAGCCTAATTCGGCTAGTTTTGGTAATTCGTCAAAAGTAGAAATTCCTCCCGAAGCAATTAATTTTATGCCATTGGATTCCGCCAACTTCTCGCCTCTCGACTGCGCTCGAGATGACGCGCTCGAAGTGACAGTGCATTGATTAATAATTTTTTTATATAAATCAAAGGATGGTCCTTCAAGCATACCGTCTTTGGCAATATCGGTACAAATTACATACTGAATTCCCTTATTTTGATACTCTTGTATAAAGGGAATCAATTCTTCATTAGAATCTTCTAACCAACCCGAAACGGCTACTTTTTCATTGTTGGCATCTGCTCCCAAAATAATTTTATCAGCACCGTATTCTGCAATCCATTTTTCGAATAGTTCTCTATTTTTAACGGCTATACTTCCGCCGGTAATTTGATTGGCACCACTTTCAAAAGCAATTTTCAAATCAGAATCGGATTTTAATCCACCACCAAAATCAATTTTCAATTTGGTTTTAGAAGCTATTTGCTCTAATATTTTATAATTCACAATTTGGCTTGACTTTGCTCCGTCTAAATCAACCAGGTGCAGGTATTCTATACCGTGAGCTTCAAATGATTTGGCCACTTCAAGCGGATTTTCATTGTATATAATTTTGGTATTGTAATCGCCTTTTGACAAGCGAACACATTTTCCATCAATGATGTCTATTGCAGGTATTATTCTCATTTATTTTTAATTTAAAGATTTAAAAATTGAATTATTTAAAGATTGGGAATGTTAATTAAAGAACTATTTGATTCTCTAATTTTTCAATCTTTGAATTTTTCAATCCTTTAATTTTAAGAAATTACCCAAAATTTGTTCTCCAACATCACCACTTTTTTCAGGATGAAATTGAGTTCCATAAAAATTTTCATTTTCCAATGCTGAGGAATATTCTAGCTCGTAATTAGTTGTGGCAATGGTTTCTGTACAAATAGGAGCATAAAAACTATGGACCAAGTACATGTATTCGTTCTCTGCAATTCCTTTGAATAAATCTGATTTCAAGTTGTAAATTTGGTTCCACCCCATTTGTGGTACTTTTACTTTTGGCGTAAACTTAATCACATCAATATCAAAAATTCCCAAACCTTTGGTATTCCCTTCCTCCGATTTGTTGCACATCAGTTGCATTCCCAAACATATTCCCAAAACAGGTTGTTTCAAGGTTGGAATCAAAGTGTCTAAACCACTTTCTAAAAGCATTTTCATTGCGGAACTTGCTTCTCCAACGCCTGGAAAGATCACTTTGTCTGCTACTTTAATTTCTTCTGGATTATTACTCAAAATGGCTTTGAATCCCAATCTTTCGATGGCAAACATAATACTTTGAATATTGCCTGCACCGTAATTTATGATTACTGTTTTCATTTATATTGGTCTTAATGTTGTAAAGTCAAAAGTCATAAAGTCAATGCCGGAGCACTTTAAGACTTTAAGACTTTTGTCTTTCGACTAAATTAAAGCTTCCCCTTTGTACTTGGCAAAATCATTTTTTCTGTATCCCGCTTTACGGCTACTTTTATTGCTTTGGCAAAAGCTTTAAAAATGGCTTCAATCTTGTGATGTTCGTTCGTTCCTTCTGCCTTTATATTGATGTTGGCTTTCGCTCCATCGGAGAAAGATTTGAAGAAATGATAAAACATCTCCGTTGGCATTTTTCCGACCATCTCCCGTTTGAATTCGGATTCCCAAACCAGCCAGTTTCTGCCTCCAAAATCAATAGCCACTTGCGCTAAACAGTCGTCCATTGGCAAACAAAAACCGTAACGTTCTATTCCTAATTTATTTCCTAATGCTTTCGCAAAAACTTCTCCAAGTGCAATTGCTGTATCTTCAATTGTGTGGTGTTCGTCTACTTCCAAATCACCTTTTACAAGAATTTCTAGATCCATTTGTCCGTGACGCGCAATTTGGTCGAGCATGTGATCAAAAAAAGCAATTCCAGTTTCAATTTGACTTTTTCCAGTTCCATCAAGGTTTACGTTGATGTAAATATCCGTTTCATTTGTTTTTCTTTTTATTGAAGCGGAGCGTTCTTCTAATTTCAAAAACTCATAAATTACTTTCCAATCGGTAGTTTGCAAAGCAATAACGGAATCTAATTCCTCTCTTTTTGAAGCAATTTCGTCGCCTCCCAATTCTTCATCGGTATTAATAAAAATCGCTTTTGAACCTAAATTTTTGGCTAATTCCACATCTGTTATTCTGTCTCCTATTACGAATGAATTTGCTAAATCATACTCCGGATTATCAATGTATTTTGTCAACAAACCTAATGCAGGTTTGCGCGTTGGAGCATTTTCGTGCGGAAATGTTTTATCAATTAATACCTCTTTGAAAATAACGCCTTCATTTTCAAACGCTTTCATAATTAAATTATGCACGGGCCAAAAGTTAATTTCCGGATGCGAATCCGTACCCAAACCATCTTGATTGGTCACCATTACGAGTTCAAAATCTAGTTCCAAAGCAATTTTCCCAAGGTATTGAAATGCTTTTGGATAGAATTCCAGTTTTTCAAAACTGTCTAATTGATAATCATTTGGTTCCAAAACCATTGTTCCGTCACGATCTATAAAAAGTATTTTTTTCATTAAAAAAAGTTTAAGGTTTAAGGTTTAAAGTTGTTTTAACACCTCAATTAATTTCATGTTTTCTTGTGTTGTTCCAACAGTTAAACGCAATGTATTTTCACAAAGTGGTTGGGTGGTTCGGTTCCGAATTACAATTCCTTTTGCAATCAACTCTGCGTATCTTTTATTGGCATCATCCACTTTTACCAAAATAAAATTGGCTTCTGTAGGATAAATTTTTTCGACAAAATTAACATCAAGTAACGCTTTAAGTAACTCCTCTCTTTGTGCTATAATAGATTCAATTTCAGATTTTATCTTTTCCGGCTTGTCTAATCGTTCCAAAGCTCTTTTCTGAGTCAGTTCATTCACATTATATGGTGGTTTTATTTTATTCAAAACCGAAATTACTTCCGCAGATGCATAACAAATTCCCAATCTGATTCCTGCCAAACCGTACGCTTTTGATAGTGTTTGAGTAATGACCAAATTTGGATATTCGTCTAATTCATTAATCCAACTTTCTTTTTTTGAAAAGTCAATATACGCTTCATCAATTACTACCAACCCCTTAAAATTTTGAAGAATATACGCCACACTTTCATCCGAAAAAGAATTTCCGGTTGGATTATTTGGTGAACATAAAAAGATGATTTTAGTGGTTGCATCAACAGCTTCCATGATTTTCTCCATTTGCGGCTGAAAATCTTCTGAAAGCAACACTTCTTTGTTCTCTACTGCATTGATATTCGCCAAAACACCATACATTCCGTATGTTGGTGGCAAAGTGATTACGTTATCTGTTTTTGGTTCACAAAAAGCTCTGAATAACAAATCCAACACTTCATCACTTCCGTTACCAAGTAAGATTTGATTTGTTTTGACATTTCTTAGTTTAGCCAAAACCTCTTTTACACTAACTTGTTGTGGATCTGGATACCGATTTACACCATTTTCAAACGGATTTTCATTGGCATCAAGAAAAATCATATCTGCAGTATCAAAACCTTCAAATTCATCACGAGCTGAAGAATACGGTTTCAATTGCTTTACGTTTTCTCTAACCAAATTATTTATATCGAAATTATTTTTCATTTTCAATCGCTTTTAATCGTAATGTAACTGCATTTTTGTGCGCTTGCAATCCCTCCGCTTCTGCCATGATTTCAATAGCTTTTCCGATATTTTGTATGCCTTTTTGGGATATTTTTTGAAAAGTCATTGCTTTAGTAAAACTATCCAGATTTACACCGCTATAATTCTTGGCGTAACCGTTGGTTGGCAAGGTGTGATTCGTTCCTGAAGCATAATCACCGGCACTTTCAGGTGTATAATTTCCTATGAATACAGAACCCGCATTTTGAACGCCATTACTGTAAAAATCATCAAATTCTGAACAAATGATAAAGTGTTCTGGTCCATATTCATTGATTAAATCCAAAGCAATTTTATCATTTTCGACAAAAATTAATTTAGAATTAGCAATCGCTTTTTCAGCAATCGCTTTTCTTGGCAACGCTTTTATTTGGATTTGGATTTCAGCCTCAACAGCCTCAATTAACTTTCTGGAAGTAGAAACTAAAATTACCTGACTGTCCGCTCCGTGTTCCGCTTGAGATAATAAATCTGATGCTACAAAAGCTGGAACTGCTGTATCATCAGCCACAATCAATAATTCTGATGGACCGGCCGGCATATCAATTGCTACGCCAAACTGAGTTGCGAGTTGCTTGGCTACCGTTACATATTGATTTCCTGGTCCAAAAATTTTATACACTTTAGGGATCGTTTCCGTACCAAAAGTCATTCCAGCAATTGCTTGAATACCTCCTACTTTTAATATTTTAGTCACACCACATAAATTTGCAGCATACAATATTGCGGGATTTATAGCTCCATTTTTATCGGGAGGGGAACACAAAACAATTTCGTTACAGCCTGCAATTTCTGCAGGAACAGCAAGCATTAAGACTGTGGAAAATAAAGGTGCAGTTCCTCCTGGAATATACAATCCAATTTTTTGAATGGGTCTTTTTTCCTGCCAACAATTTACTCCTTCAATAATTTCTACAGTTACTCTTTCTGTTTTTTGAGCAGTATGGAATTTTTTAATGTTTGACTTCGCAAGTGAAATTGCTTCTTTTAAGTCGGCAGAAATGGAAGCAATAGCCTCGTCAATTTCTGCTTTAGAAACTGCTAAATTTTCGATAATTGCACCATCAAAAAGCGAAGTGTATTTTGCAACAGCAAGATCACCTTTCTTTTGTACTTCCTTAAAAATTTCTTTTACTGTTGCTTCTATATCATCAACCGTTTTTGTAGGTCTTTCTAAAATGGAAGCCCAGCTTTCGGGTTTTGGATTGAATATTTTATTCATTTTTAATTTTATTCAAAGATTAAATGATTTAAAAATTGAAAGATTTTACTTTTAAATCATATCATTCATAATTCTACAAAACCATTTTCTCAATTGGACAAACTAAAATTCCTTCAGCTCCAGCTTCTTTCAATTGATCAATCACATCCCAGAAAGTATCTTTGTCGATTACCGAGTGTACGCTGCTCCATCCTTCTTGTGCCAAAGGCAAAACGGTTAAACTTCGTAATACCGGAAGAATTTTTCCAACAGCATCAATTTTGTCATTTGGCACATTCATCAAGATATACTTCGATTTTCTTGCTCTTAAAACAGATTCAATTCTGAATTTTAAAGTGTCTATTATTTTTTGAGATTCAGGACTTACTTTTGGAGAAACAGCCAACACCGCTTCACTTTTAAAAATAACTTCAACCTCTTTTAGATTATTTTTAAATAATGTACTTCCACTGGAAACAATATCAACAATAGCATCAGCTAAACCAATGTTTGGAGCTATTTCAACCGAACCTGAGATCTGGTGAATATCGACATTTACACCTTTAGAACTAAAAAAATCAAGTACTGTTTTAGGGTAGGAAGTGGCAATACGCATACCATCTAAATCCTGAACGGATTTGTAATCAAATGCTTTTGGTACAGCAACAGATACTTTACATTTTGAAAAACCTAATTTTTGAATTACTTCAATATCTCCGCCTTTTTCAACTAATAAATTATCGCCCACAATAGCAATATCCACAACTCCATCAATCAGATATTGAGGAATATCCGAATTTCTTAAATACAAAACTTCTAAAGGAAAATTGGATGCTTCTGCTTTTAATTGGTCGATTCCGTTATCAATTGAAATGCCTGCATCTTTTAGAATTTGAATGCTGTCTTCGTTTAAACGCCCTGATTTTTGAATTGCAATTTTTAATGTACTCATTTTGTTTTTTGTTTTTTTGTTTAAAATATTTTGATTGAGTACAAATATGGGGTAATAAAAAACCCGTTTGATGTACTCAAACGGGTTTTTAGAATATGATGATTTACACACATACCATTAACACATCGCTTGAGAGCAATAATGAAAATGATGATGATGCAATTGATTTGTAAACATTTTTGTCTGCTTTATTTTAAATCTTTTGCAAATATACGAGTTAAATTCTTTAGAAAGCAATTTTTATTTTAACTTAAATACTAATTTTTGTTAAATGAATATTATTCTTGTTTTTTATTATATTCTTTTTTCACAGCTGTATTCTCATTCACGGGTGCAGAAACAGCGTTGTCTTCACTAATTTCTGTATGACGAATTTCATCCCCAGAATTCCCTACTTTTATTGACAAAAATTGACACTATCACAAACAAAATATACGCCGTATTTTTTAACGAATCTTTCTTTAAAAACACTCCAGCTATCAAAATTCCAATTCCGAAAAAGGTTCCGATAATTAGAATTTTGTTTTCAACCATTTACAAATGAGTGTAATATGTATTTTGGTCTTGATTCCGTTTTCGGTCTCTGAATAAAAATAGTGCAGTTGAAAAGAATTAATATATGCATCTTTATTATTTTTTGTAAATTTAGGGTTTATTGCATTACAAATTTGAAAGCAATGGTAGCAATATTAGCCGTCAAATTATCACTTCGTTTGTAATGATTGAATCTAAAATCAATATTTTTTAAGCCAAATTTCCAAATTTTCCCTGCAGAAAAAATATCTGTATAATTAACGCCAAAACCGTATTGATTCGCATCAAATGTGGCTAAATCAGCATCTGAAGTATAAAATTTTTCTGTTGACAAATGCGTTTCATAAGGCGCATAATATTTAGAACCCGCTTGTGTATAATAGCGGTACATGGGAAAAACAGTAAACTTATCGGACAATTTCACAGGAAGTTCAATACTGGCGGTATGCGATTGTAAATCCCAATTATCTGAATAAAAACGATAATAAGTTCGTAATATAAATCTGTCATTGATGTAATAATTCAAACGCGCTCCAACGGGAAGTTTAAACCGTGAATCCGGTAATCTTTCGATATCATCTGCTAATTTGTAAACTCCGGTGTTGCTTGGACTTTCGTAATTGCTTATGTATTGCGCTTGTCCAATGTAAAAATTGGCTTTGTCTGCAAAATAAATTCGGTGGTAAGGAGAAGACAATAATCCTTGTTGTTGCAATACATCAAAGAAAACGGAAACTTGTAATTTCTTAGTCAAAACCTGAGAAAACCCTACAGAAGCTGAAAATGAATTTCTGTTAACAGTAGTAACCTGTTTAAATGCAGACGGCAAGTAATCTGTTGAGGATACACCGTTCTGATCCAAAACTGATACACCAAAAAAATAGCCTTGATTTAAAAAATTTGAACCATACAATGAATATTCGTGCAGCTCCGTTGGATATATAGGTCTCCATTGATCTATATATGCATTTACTTTCAAACTCAATTCTGTATTTTTTTCATTAAAAAGACCAGTGATTCCACCACCAAAACCAACAGAATTGTAATCATATTCATTTGAAAAAGAAACATCTGTATTCCAAATAAAATTCCTGGAATCGCTACTATGACTGTAATTAGCAACAACGGATACTAACTCATCACTTCTTGAAGCACCAGATGAAGCTTGCCAAGGCGTTCCACTGGGTCCCGTAGCCGCCGCTTTACTGCCTGCTGTTGGATCATTAGCGCCTCTGCTGCCAGAAGCACCCGTAGAATTAAATGGATTTATATTACTGGACGAAGCTGATGAATAGGCTGATATTCCTAAATCAATAGTCAAGACATCATCCTCATTCAACGGCATTGCCACCACAATATTAGAAGCGACATCTGTTAGTTTCTCTGAACCAATACCCCCAGAAACAGCTGATCTTGATCCATCTTGCTCGTAATAACTCGCTAGAAAGTCCACTTCTGTACTTTCTAACACTCTTTTTTTAAAAACGGGTTCTTTACTATTTTCTTGAGAAAAAGCAGTTACAGTGATTAAAATAAAAAGAGATAAAATTTTTATTTTCATTTTCTAATGGATTGGAATTTACAATCTGAATTGTTGCTTTAAATTAATTGCACCCGCAACCGCCACCTGATTTTCCACCATTGGCTCCGCCAGCAGCTTCACGATATACTTGAAAAGACGTTTCATACCGTTCCGCTGTTCGGGCAGAAAGCTTCATATCAGGATCAGTTATTTTCTCTTTTTCGTATTCTTTTATGGAACTGCACGATTGCAAAATCAAAAGTGTAAAAAATACAAAGGCTATTTTATGTTTCATGAGTGCATTTTGTTATTAATTATATTTTTTGATATCAATTCCATTTGAAGAGTGAATTTTGCCTTTATCGTCAACAATAATACATTCAATACCTTTAATTTGATTTACTAGATCCAAGCCTACTTCTACTCCAAGTACAAAAATTCCTGTGGCCAACGCATCAGCGATTTCAGTCTGCTTGGAAAAAACAGATACACTGACCACACCATTTGCCGGATACCCCGTTCTGGGATCAATAATATGCGAATAACGAATACCGTTAAAAATCACATATTTTTCATAACTGCCGGAAGTTTCCACCGCACTGTCTTCTATCGGGAACGTGGCAAAAATTTTATTCTTGTTCAAAGGGTTTACTATTCCTACAGTCCAAGGTTTTCCGTCCGGTTGTTTCCCCCAGGCATTAATATCTCCCGAAACGTTTATAATTCCGGAAAGACAGCCTTTAGAAAACAATAAATCTTTTACTTTATCAGCAATATAGCCTTGTCCAATGCCGCCCAAACCTAATTTCATTCCTTCTAATTTTAGAAAAATAGTCTGTTCTTTCTGGTTTAGAATAATATTTTTATACCCAATTTTCGCGACTGATTTTTTTATGGCTTCATCGGTTGGCATTACTTTCATGGAACCATCAAATTTCCATATTTTGTCCATGGAAGCATACGAAATATCAAAAGCACCATTGGTAATTTGGGAGATTTTAATGGCTCTTTCGACCAATTCAAAAACTTCAGCATCCACTTTTACCGGCTGTATTCCTGCATTGCGATTGATTTCGGAGATTTGCGTTGTTGGAATCCAATCGGAGATTAAATACTCAATTCGTTTTACTTCAGCGACAGCCAAATCAATATATTCGTTGGCCTTAATAGTATCACTTGCAACAGCGGTAACCTCAAAAGGACTCCCTAACATAAACAACTTTCTCTTATGCGTAATTTGCGAAGTCGCTAATGCCGTTGTGAATATAAAACTGAGTACGAGTATTTTTTTCATTATTTCTCAAAGGAATGAATGATTTGAATGTATTCTTGCGGAGTCACATTTTTGTAACCAGTAATTCCTAATACGGTCCCTGTTTTATCCAGTAACAGCACTAAAGGAAAATTACCAGATTTGTTGTACCGCTCAGCTAATTTTTTATTGCTAGCTGTTAAATTAGCAGCCAGTAAATTTGCTTTTTTCTTAGGAAAATCAGCTTTGTATATGACCCATTTTTGTTCTGCCTCATTTTTAAAATCTTCTGACTTCCAGATTGTATTTTCTAGTTTAATACAAGGCGCACACCAATCAGATCCTGAAAACACAAGAAGGATATTTTTGTTTTCTTTGATTGCTTGTGTTTTTGCATCATTAAAATCAGATTCCCAATTTTGAGAATAACCAAATGTTCCTAAGAAAAGAAACAAAATCAGCGTGTATTTTTTCATTTTAGGGTTGTTTTTATTTCTATAAAAGTATTTGTTTTCCCTAAACAACAATTTAGCAGAGAACAAAATTAAGACAGAATTAATTTAACAATAAGAGACTTAAGTAATAACCATGGTATAATGTCGTATTTTAAAATCAGGATAAAATCATGTAAAAATCTGATTTAAAGCTGTTTTACTTAAAGTTAATTCTTTTGACTTTACGACTTTTAAACTTTCGACTTACTTATAGCTCTTTGTTTTAATTTTATTACACAAAAACAGTCAGTGCTGTTCCTGCTAATGAAGTCTTGTACTCTTTTAAATTAGACGCTGCAGGCCCAATTGTAACTACTCCCTTACTGGTAAATTGAGAATTATGTCTTGGACAAACAAATTTGTTACCTGCTTCATCATAATTAACAATAACTCCCTCATGAGGGCATGCAGCAGAGACTGCTAGAAAATCACCTGCGTTGGTTCTAGCGATAATTATTCCTTGGGTTACTAAAAAACCTCCGTTTTTAGCTAAAGTCCCCATGCTTACATCAACTGTGAAATTTGAACTTGCTGAAGGTGTCGGGGTGGTGGTACCTGATGAACCTGAATTTGTATCATCAGAGCTACAACTCACGGCCATGCCAGCAATACAAGCAGGTAGTAAAACTGTTGCTGCTCCAAATCCTACTCTGGAAAAAAATTCTTTTCTAGTCATAATTATTGATATTAGTTTCTAATAATAATAGTTACGTAAAAAACTCAAGTTTAGTTTTTTATTGAAAAATATTGTTTTAAGTACTTAGTTTTTAGTCCTTTTTTAATAAACTACCTCGAAGCAAAGTCCCAGAGGTAATAACTAAATAACTGCCACAGATTCCCAGATTTTTAAAAATCTTTTTAATCCTTACAATCTGTGGCAAAAAATCTTTTTAATAATTGCGACAATATATCTTTCTTACTACTTCTAATCATTTAAAAAAAACTCTTTTATGATGATTTTTTTAAGTTATTGTTGCCCAGATTTTGAGTTGGACTCAGCTAGTGCGTTTTCAGGATTTACAAAATTGTTCTCAATCCACAAGTTTACCTGGTAATATACCAAAAACTAATTTTTTGCCTGATTGTAAAACCCAGTTTTTGATAGAGTGTTATGGCTGTGCTATTGTCTTCAATTACATGTAAATAAGGTATTTTATTTTGGTTAAAAATTTCATTTACTGTATGGGCAACTAATTGTTTGGCGTATCCTTTTCCGGTATGATTGGGATGTGTTACTACTGCGCTGACTTCGATAAAATCATTCATTTGCATGCGCTCACCACTCACGGCAACAAGTTTATTGTTTTTGAAAATACCATAATAATTGCCTAATAAAGCGGTTTTCTTTTTAAAATACCCTGGTTGCACCAAATTTACCAACGCATATAAAGCATCAATATGTTCGTCAGTCAGTTGTATGATTCGATCATTAATTAGAATGTCGATTGGATTGTAAACAATCATTTGAAGGCAAACCAATTCTTTATTAATCTTCAATAGATTTGAAAGTTCTGGTTTTTCTCCAACAATAAAGAAATTATCAACCATTGCAGCATATTTATAGATAGACTTAGCAATAGCATCGCTTTTTTCAAAACCACCAAACGGGCAATAATCCGGCGGATAGAATTTTATATTGCCAAAATTCATTGCAAAATTTTGATGCGTTTCTAATAACGAAAACCAAACTGGATTATCTAAATTTTTATCGTTTTGTGTTTTCATAATAATTTAGTTTTTGAAAGTTGATCATCAATTTTACGTACTTTTTCATCCGTTAAAATTAAGGTATTTATGTTTTACTCTTTTTGCGGGTAATGTTAGTTCCTTCAATATAAAAATTAAAATTCATTATTAGTGCTCTAAGAACCGTACTGAATCTAGTTTTGAGCCTAATTTCAAGCTGAATCAATATCTTAAGATAAGAAAAGAGTATATTTGTCCTTGATCTTTAATGTTTAAAATTACTGACACTACCTTTTATAATTAAAATCCCTTGATTATTAAGCTATTATTGAAAAGCTACTAATAAAAATTGTATTAAAGAAGTGTTTTAAATTTAATAAATTAGGTTTACAAGCATCATTTAAAATGACTCTATAATAAACTTGATGCATTAAAGTCGTTTATTAGAGCGCACTCGGCACTTATATAAAAAATATCCTATGTACTTAGAGAGGTTTGAGATTAAAAAAAACATTCAAAAAACGGATGATAAAAATTTGTCTTTCCGGGTTTTTGACCTTGGGACAGCAAGTGCTGAAGATTATTTGAAACCACATAAAAAAGATCATTTTTGTATCATACTTGTGGAATCAGGAAGTATTAAAGTACATATCGAAGACAAAATTCATTTATTAAATTCAGGAAAAATTTCTATTCTGTTTCCGGATCAAATCCACTTTTTGTCAAATTTGTCAACTGATTTATCTGGCAAAATTATATTATTTGAAGAAGTATTGTTCTGTTCAGATATATTGAAAAATGAGCTCAGTGCCTATAATGTAAACTTATCGGCCCACCTTAATTGTACCGCACTTTCTAGCCTAGAATTTGAACAAGTCCTACCTATTATAAAGAACATACAGGATATTTATAATGCCCCTAGCCTAGTTAAAAAAGAGCAGGCCCGTTTTTATATCAAAATCTTCCTTTTGGGACTCATTGAATCAATCCATGGCCAACATCCTGTTTTACATCAGGACACTCAAGGTCCTGACCAGAATACCTATATAGCCTTTAAAAAACTTTTGAACCATCAATATAAAATGGAGCGCACTGTACAATACTATGCCTTAAAACTGGCTATCAGCACTAAAAAGTTAAATGCACTAAATAAAAAATATTCTGGCGAAACCGCAATAAATGCAATCCACAACCGGATCCTTACCGAAATTAAAAGACAATTACTGTTTACGGATCGCTCTCACAAAGAAATCGCATTTGACCTTGGGTTTAGCTCTCCATCAGCTCTTAATAAATTTGTAAGAGCTAAGCTAAAGGAAACGCCAACGGACCTTCAGAATGGCCTGGCGCAAATTTATACCGCATAGTCTTGTATATATAACATCCCTCCTTTCCTTCTGATCTATCTTTGCATCAGTAATTAATACTATTCAAAATAGAGATTAATTACTGTTGCAAAAAATCGATTACAGCTTTATTATTCTATTTAATTCTGAATAGAAAAAATTAAAATTATAAAGGCATCCTGTAATTTCAATCACGCAATACCTCACACACTCGAAAAAAAATCGATCAAAATTACCCAATTTCATTGGTGTACTAATTTGAATGATAGTAGGAGCGTATCGCTTATTTAAAAATAAAACAAAATGAATAGTAACACTTTGACAAACAAAAATCTGCATGTTATTTTGGAGGAAAACCTAAAATTAGCAAATGAGATTAATCCTCAAGAGATAAAGGTTTTGGTTAACGAAATTAAAGTAGCCAAACGAATTTTTGTAATGGCAGCAGGGAGAAGCGGACTTGCATTAAAAATGGCAGCCATGAGATTTATGCATTTAGGCTATACGGTATTCATAGTAGGAGAAACGAATACACCCGCCATTCTTGAAGGTGATTTGTTACTGCTAGCATCAGGATCCGGCACTACTTCTTCAGTACTCTCATCAGCGGTGAAAGCGAAGGCTCAAAAAGCAACAGTTATTGCGCTGACTGCCGATGCAGAAAGTAAATTAGCAGAAGTGGCAGACCATATCATATTCATAAAAGCGGCAACAAAAACTGACTTTGGGACTTCGGTCTCCGAGCAGTATGCAGGCAGCCTTTTTGAACAGTTTATATTATTTATCCTGGAGAGCGTTTTTATGTCGCTTTGGCAAGAATCAAAGTTGACCAAAGAAGACCTATGGCCCAAACACGCCAACCTGGAATAACGATTTTTTTAATATTATTAATTTTTTTAAACATTTTAGACATGACAAAATTACAAGTCGCAATTGATTTACTTACTACAGAAGCAGCATTAGAACTAGCACACAAAGTAGCACCTTACGTAGATATTATAGAATTAGGTACTCCGCTTATTAAATCGGAAGGACTTAGTGTGGTAACAGCAATGAAAACTGCTTTCCCTGACAAATTAATTTTTGCAGACATGAAAATTGCAGATACCGGTTTTCTAGAAGCTGAGATTGCATTTAAAGCTGGAGCAGATCTAGTAACCGTTATGGGTGCTGTAGATGATGCAACTGTAAAAGGCGCGGTAGAAGCTGCAGCAAAATATGGTAAAAAAGTAGTAGTTGATACTATTGGAGTTAAAGATAGAGTACAAAGAGCAAAAGAAGTAACTGCTTTTGGAGTTGCTTTTGTTGAACTACACGCTGGTCTTGACGAACAAACATTAGCAGGATATTCTGTACAAACACTGATTAGTGAAGGTAAACTAGCAAAAGTTCCTTTCTCTGTAGCAGGTGGTGTGAATATTAGTACAATAAAGGATGTTGTAGCTGCTGGTGCAGATGTAGCTGTTGCTGGTGGTGCCATTTATGGTGCTGAAGATCCGGCTGCTGCGGCAAAAGCATTAAAAGAAGCTATAAATAGTGTTACTGTAGCCTAATAATTGATTAATTTTGGCTGGACTTTATAAATAAAGTCCAGCCTTTTTTTTTCTAATAATAAATTTACATACTAATTATGAATACATTCGATTTTGGTATAGTGGGCCTAGGAGTTATGGGGCGTAATCTACTTTTAAATATGGCCGACCAAGGTTATGCTGTAGCTGGCTTAGACTTAGATGATGATAAAGTTCTTTCTCTCACAGAAGAAGCGAATTCCCAACACCGAATTAAAGCCACAACAGCCGTCGAAGATTTTGTTGCACTTATCAGACAGCCAAGAGCTATCCTGATATTAGTACCAGCAGGAAAACCTGTTGATGCTGTCATTCAAAACCTACTGCCCCACCTGGATAAAGGAGATATTCTTATCGACGGCGGAAATACATATTTTACTGATACTGACCGTAGATATACAGAATTATCGGCCAAGGGAATCCACTTCTTTGGAATGGGAATCTCAGGAGGCGAAAAAGGAGCCCGTTTTGGCCCTAGCCTTATGCCCGGAGGTAATAAAGAAGCCTATGAAAGGCTACGTCCTATTTTTGAATCCATTGCTGCTAAAGTAAATGGAGAACCTTGCGTAGAATACTTAGGCAACGGATCTGCAGGAAACTACGTGAAAATGGCGCATAACGGAATTGAATATGGGATTATGCAGCTTATTTCAGAGGCATACGATCTTATGAAACGCGGATACGAACTAGACGACACTACAATTCAAAAAGTATTTGAAGACTGGAATAACACCGAACTCGAATCCTACCTGATTGAAATAACAGGACACATCCTGAAGAAAAAAGATACCGACGGCCAGATATTAATAAATCTAATCTCCGACTGGGCTAAATCCAAAGGAACAGGAAAATGGACTTCTCAAAATGCCATGGACTTAGAAGTTCCCCTTTCAACCGTAGATGCTGCCGTTGCAATGAGGGAAATGTCTAAAAATAAACCGGAAAGAATTGAGGCTTCCTCAAAATTAATTTGGAATGCAGAACAAACCAATACTGACTTGCCTGCAGCCATAGAAACACTTAAAGGGGCTTTATATTTTTCCATATTAATTACTTATGCCCAAGGATTAGCCTTGCTAACAAAAGCTTCAAAAGAATATAATTACGAATTGAACTTGGAGACAATCGCTAAAATTTGGCGTGGTGGATGTATTATTCGTTCGGTAGTATTGGAAGATTTCCGAAAGGCTTACGCCAAAAATAGTGAACTGAAAAACATACTGCTCGATGATAGCATAGCAAAGACCTTAAATGAGAATCAATCCAGCATAAGGAATACCGTTCAATTTGCCGTTCAAAAAGGGATACCTATTGCCGGTCTAATGAACTCCTTAGCGTATTTTGATGCTTATCGATCAGAAAACCTTCCTACTAATCTGATACAGGCATTACGCGACTACTTCGGGGCTCATACTTATGAGCGTACTGATACTAACGGTATATTTCACACCGAGTGGAATGACTAAATTTTAAATGGAACATAATGGATAATCTCAATACTATAAACCCAACCATCATTCTTGTTTTTGGGGCTACCGGTGACTTAGCTAAAAGAAAGCTTTTCCCCGCTTTTTATAATCTTTATCTTGATGGTCGTATGCCGGAAAAGTTTGAGATCATTGCCTTAGGAAGGGCCGAAAACAGTGATGCGCATTACCGAAACCATGTCAGTGAAAACCTAAATGAGTTTTCGAGAAATAAAATAGCCTCCGAAAAAGAGTTCGAACAATTTGCTTCTCATATTTCTTATTTGCAAAATGATATCGACAAAGAAGAATCATACGTGTTGATGAAACAAAAGTTGGACGCCATAGATGTGTCTTTTGGGGTACGTGCCAACCGACTTTTTTACCTCTCAATAGCACCTTCTTTCATTGAAACCATATCTAATAATATTAAGAAATTAGATCTTGCCGCGAATCCGGAACAGGATCGTATTATTATTGAAAAACCGTTTGGTTATGATAAAAGTTCTGCCGAGCTCTTAAATAAGCTATTGGCAAAAACCTTCGAAGAGGAACAAATCTACCGCATAGACCACTATTTAGGCAAGGAAACTGTACAGAACATCCTAGCTTTCCGCTTTGGAAATTCAATGTTTGAGCCGCTCTGGAACCGTAACTTTATTGATTCGGTACAGATTACGGTTGCCGAAGAAGTGGGTGTTGAAGACCGTGGTGGTTTTTACGAAGGTGCCGGAGCATTAAGGGATATGATACAAAATCACCTGATGCAAATTTTAACGATGGTTGCCATGGAAGCCCCCACTTCCTTACAAGCTGATGAGGTCAGAAACCGTAAAGCTGACGTTTTAAAAGCAATACGCCGTATAACTCCTGATGAAGTAGAACACTACACAGTGAGAGGCCAGTACGAAAAAGCTTCGATAAAAGGAAAACCGATAGCTGGATACCTGCAAGAAAAAGGGGTGAAGGATAATTCCATCACAGAAACATTTGTAGCAATGAAATTTTATTTGGATAACTGGCGTTGGCAAGGTGTTCCCTTTTACGTTCGAACAGGTAAAAGAATGAAGGAAAAACAATCCTCTATCGTTATACAATTCAAACCGGTACCCCATTCTACTTTTTCTTTTGGAAAAGAAGGAATGATGCCAAACCGATTAATCATAAACATTCAGCCCGCAATGGATATTAGGCTGCAGTTTATGACTAAAAAACAAGGCTTGTCTCTTTCGTTAAAACCAGCTGAAATGGTTTTTGACTATTTTTCATGCTCTACCCAAGCAACCGAAGCCTATGAAACCCTTTTATTAGATGCTTTACAGGGAGATCCAACTTTATTCATGCGCTCCGATCAGGTCGAAGAAGCCTGGGATGTGGTAACATCCATTCAGGATGCTTGGGAAAACGATAAATTTTCAAGTCTACACAAATACGAAGCTGGAAGCTGGGGTCCTGAAGCGGCAAATGAATTACTTGCTCGTCAGGGACATTCTTGGGCATCAAATACACTAGATGCCGAAGAAGAAAAGCTACGAAAGAAAGCAGAGAAAGCGGACAAGGCAGAAAAAGATAAGAAAGCAGTACAAACAAAACAAGTAGAAGTAGCAGCTGATGGTAAGAATTTTTAATACTAAGGAAGACATAACAAGCCAGGCTGCCAATATATTTGTAGCTGCTGCAGAAAAAGCAATACAGAAACGCGGTCGCTTTGTCGTAGCGCTTACCGGCGGTTCCTCACCTGTAGCTATCTATGCCCTTTTGGCAACAGCTTCCTACAAGACAAAAATAGATTGGGAAAAGATTTTTATTTTTTGGGGTGACGAACGCTGGGTACCGCTTGATGATGTACTTAGCAATGCAAAAATGGCTAACGATACGCTACTAAGTCTTGTAAATATACCAAAAAACAATATATTTCCAATGTATAGAGAAGGTGTTACTCCTGAGGATTACGCGTTGGAATATGAAAAATCTATTAAAAATATAACAGGCGAGGACGGACAATTTGACCTTATTTTATTAGGAATGGGCGATGATGGCCATACTGCTTCTCTTTTTCCAGGGCAAGCCGTATTGCAAGAACAGGATAAGTGGGTAGGAGCTTATTATCTTGAGTCTCAAACTATGTTTCGAATAACTCTAACTGCACCTCTTATTAATAGAGCGAAGCAGATTGTAGTAGTGACTTTTGGAGAAAATAAAGCCTATGCCTTAAACGAAGTTTTATATGGAGCGTATAATCCCGAAAAATATCCTATGCAATTAATTAAACCATCGGATGGCGAATTATTGTTCTTGACCGATAAAGCTGCTACAAGTAAGGAAAAATAATTTAGTGCTAAATTACATTGCATTATTAAGTTAGCGGTCTTGTTTAATTATCTTTAGCTTACCACAATGCAAAAATATTTTTTTAATTTTATGACTATCCGTTACTAATACCATTTCGTTTTATTTTGTCATTTCGACGGACGAGAAATCACATCAGTTGCTCTCGTTATGTGATTTCTCCCTTTGGTCGAAATAACAAAAGAGCTAAATTTCATTTGTAAAATGTAGTTTGGTACAGGTAACGGATAACCATATTTAATTTTATGTCTTTCTGTAATTACTCCTATTAAAAGAAAACTGGCACGGATTCCCGGGTTATACATAGATTTTTTAAAATGGAAAAGCGTGAAATCTGTAGTAAAAAAATATACTTTAGGTATCAGATAAACATATATATATTTAAAATATGTTTATCGGCTTATTCATCATTATATTTTTAGTTTTGAACCAAACAAAACACTTCAATAAAAAGCCAAATTCAAAATCCATTTTTCATTCAAATTGTTTATTTTTTGAGAAGGATGGTGTAGCGCTCTTACACGGTTAGATAAAATAAAATAATCTCAGATCATAACTAACTTACTCTACTGTTAGGACTCTAAGGAAAATATATACTTTAAAATTTTTTTTTATCAAAAATAAACACTAACTTTCTTAAAATCAATAAAATATATAATTCTAAAATTACCATTAAAAGTATCAAAAGACTACTATTTGATTGTAAATTCTCAATCCTTTTACAATAAAAAATAGGAAATTCCATTGTGTTAGTGGAAACACCAAATTAAATTAACTAAAAGATACCCTTTTTAGCAAAAACACACTGTTTAACAACACTTAATACAGGAAACGTAACGATTATTACTTTTGTTTTTATTTAAAGAACTGCTGAGTGCTATTGCTGTTTATTGTTTTATTTTCGATACACAAAAATATTATTTTATTTTTTTTATAACATTCTAAAAATGAACACTGTAGATTAATATCTAATGGTATTCATCAGTTTTAAAGATCAATTACCCCTTAAGTCCACACCTATGATACCTATTAATGCCGTAATTATTACGAAAGAAAAAGACACTTTACAAATTATTAAAAAATTTGAAAAAGAAAACTTTATAATTCTTAAAATAGTAAACGAAACGAGCTCTATAATTGAAGGAATCAATAGTATACAATTACAAAAACCAGATCTCGTATTTTTAGATATTTCCTTTACAGATGATACTTTTTTTGATATGCTCAATGAATTAGAACAGAGTATTCCTAAACTGGTATTCATTTCTGCCGATAAACAAAATGCTGTAATCGCATTTAAACAAAATGCGATTGATTTTATTTTAAAACCTGTCGATTTTAATTCTCTTCTTTTAGCTGTATACAAAGCTATTAAAAGAATTAAAATGGAGCGATCCTATCAAAATCAGGTAATCAAGGCACTTGAGCTATTAAACTCATTAAATCAGCCAAACGACTATGTTGCGGTTTCCTCCTTGGATAAAATTGAACTCATTCCTATGTCGGAAATAATTTACTGTAAGGCCGAAGGAAGGTGCACTACTTTTTTTCTACAAAATGGTAAAAAAATCGTATCGAGTAAAAATTTAGGAGAATACAGTACAATTCTCGATCCCAACTATTTTTTTAGAATTCACCACTCGTATATTATTAATCTGCGTCACATAGTGAAAATTTCTAAAAAAGAAGGCTATTTCTGCGAATTTCCTAATGGTGTACTTTTAGCTGTTGCCAAAAGACGGCAAGATGATTTTAATAAATTTATTAAACTTAAAGAATAACAATTTCACACAAAATTATAGGAGTTCTTTTTCGTTGTAAACTAATAAATATTTCCTGTATGACTGCACTTAAATACTAAAACCATGAAAACCGAGTTGAAAGCAAAATTCGAAAAAGTGCTATTAATTGATGATAATCCAATTGAACGCTACATTAATTCTCGAATAATTCTCCATAATAATTTTGGAAAAAAGGTTGTCGAGTTTTCACTTGCAAGGGAAGCACTGATATATTTAGAAGAAAATCAAGAAAGACATGGTCAGCTGCCTGAGATAATTTTTATAGATTTATATATGCCCCATTTTTCGGGTTTTGAATTTCTGGAAGCTTATGATAAATTTCCGCTTACTTTAAAAAATAAGGTTAAAGTATTTATTGTTTCAAACACGATTGATAATCATGATATTATTCGTGTTTGCAGGGACCCAAATGTAGTTTCCTTTCAGCAAAAACCTATTACACAAGAATTTCTGGATCGAATTATACTCAAATGATGCTAATTTTGAAACGTTTAAAAACAACTTGTTTTAAACCGCAAAGACACTCTTTTTTAATTTTCGAAACTAGTTCCATTCGTTTATAAATTATCTTTTTAAACCTTTTAAGAAAATACAATAAATGAACGCATAACTGTAGCAATAATACATTTTTATAAGAATTTTAATTATTAAAAATTCAAGTCCTTTTAGTTAATTTTAACTTTTTAATGTTTTTTTAAAGCCTTTAAAAAGCATGAACACAATAAAAACCAAGATTTTATTAAATTTTTATCAAATAATTCTTACTTCGGCTCCTTTTCACTTATGACTTAGTAGCCATCATTTATTACTTCTCGTTTTACATATATTAACGGACTAAATACATTTGCTCCGGAATTGGCACTTTTGCTAATACAAAACAAATTATTTAAACTGATTAAGGACCAGAGCAAAACCTGCACTTGCTTCTTAATTTTAACCCCAAATTATTTTACAATGAAAAAAATTACATCACTTTTATCTATTATGGCTTTGACTGCTGTGTTTAGTACAAGTGCTTTGGCACAAAATGCACCATCTTCAGTAAATTCAACTGGTACCACTACAACTATTGTAGCTCCAATTCAAATTACTACTTCGACCGCATTAAATTTTGGTTCCTTTGCAACTTTATCTACTGAAGGGGGTACACTTGTTATGACTCCTGCAGCTGTTAGATCATCTACTGGAGGAGTTAAATTGACTTCTGCTACTGGATCTCCTGCTGCTGCTGCATTTGCAGTATCAGGTGAAGGAGCTTATGCTTATACAATTACATTGCCTACTAGTGCTCTTGAACTTACAACTGCAGCTACAGGTACAGGATTAAAAACTATGTCAGTTGCTTCTTTTGTAAGTTCAATTGGAACTTCCGGAACTTTAACTGCTGGATCACAAGCCTTTACTGTTGGAGCTACGTTAACCGTTGGACTTGCACAAGTGGTCGGTACCTATGTAAATTCGGGTGGTTTTGCTGTTACGGTAAATTACAACTAAATTGAATAAAAAGGGTGCTTAGAAATAAACACCCTTTTTAATTAAATTTTAAGGAGCTTAATTCATTAAATAGAAAAACAAAATACCACAAAATTAAAACCCTCATGACTAAAAAAAGTATTCTTATTCTGGTTCTTTTTTTAAATTTTTCATTTCCTTTACTGGCCCAAGGAGATTTAATGGTATTCCCAAAACGCATTGTCTTTGACGGAATTCAAAGCCGGGTACAAAATGTTAATTTATCCAATACCGGGAAAGATACTACAACCTACAGATTATCCTACAGTCAGATTAAAATGGATGAAGATGGTAAATTCAATACGATAGAAGAACCAGAAGAAAATCAAAATTTTGCCTCACCTTATCTCCGTTATTATCCCAGAACTATCACTCTGGCACCTAATGAATCGCAAACCGTAAAAATCCAACTCATCAAAACCAGCGAATTAAAAGAGGGTGAATACCGCTCTCATCTGTATTTTCGAGGTGTTCCTAAAACGAAACTTTTAGAAAACGAAACCACTGCAACAGATACGATCAAGCCAAAAAGTATAGACATTCAATTAACACCTGTTTATGGGATTTTAATCGCCAATATTATTACGATAGGACAAGCAAATACGGCAGTGACCTTATCTAATTTGGCATTGCTGCCATCACAGGATTTATACTTGGATATTCACCGCACAGGCAATCAATCTGCTTATGGGGAACTGAATGTCAATTATATTTATCCTGAGGGAATTAGTACTAATGTGGGACTAATAAAAGGCTTTGCAGTATATGCTCCTGGAAATTTGCGCAAAACCAAAATTAAACTCAATACTATTCCAGGTATTGATTACAGCAAGGGAAAATTACAGGTGATCTATTCTACCCCAAATCAAGAAACTACTTATGCTGAAGCCTTCCTTAATTTGTCAGACAACGAAGAATATTCACTTGAAACGGAAATTAATAGTAATAAATAAGAATCATCTGTTTGTTAATTTTGTTTGTTTTTTGAAAACATTACGATAAAAAATACAATACCAAAACATCAAAATATTTTCAGATAAATTACGCCGTGAAAGACATCGTTTTTTTTCTAAAACAAAGCATGATAATGAGATAAGTGCAATCGCAAAAGAATTATATTACAGATAAACCTTTTGATTTATATATTATTTAATAGAACAGAAAATTAATAATGCCAAAAATTCTTATAACAAGTATCGTTCTAATTATATTCATATTAGACTTAAAAGTACCTCTAGGAGTAGCAATAGCTGTTTTGTATATAATTCCTTTAGTTATTTCATATACTTTAGACAAAGATAAAATAATAAGGCTTGCCATAATATGCACTATTTTAACACTTATTGATACCATTGATTACTACCATATCGAAATGTATTATAGTGTTTTTACTAACAAATTCTTATCCATTCTTTCTATCTGGATATCGTGCTTTATTATTCTACGATACAAAGAAATCTTGTTACAAAAAGATACAGAAAAACAGAAATACCTAAAATCCATTACTGAAATGCTTTTTCAAGTTTCCCATCAAGTTCGAAGTCCTATTTCTAGAATGCAAGGTTTGACAAATCATATTGATTCTAAAGCTATATCAAAAGAAGAGTTAGAAAGTTTAAGTATCTATTTAAAAGATTCTGTTACTGAACTTGACATCTTCACAAGAACTTTGACAGCTAGTTTAGAAAAAATCCGAATTCAAAACACTACTGATCAAACAAATTCTAATTAATATTCATAGACGCAACTCAGGCAGTTCTCTAAAAAAATAATTCCCTTTAGCAAAAGTACTTGCTACTCTTCGTTCTTTATGACTAAATTGTACAACATCATATCTCTATTCCTTTTCTCCATGATAGCCTTTTCTGCTACTGCACAAGAGGAAGATTGCGATGAAGTTTTAGTGCTGCTTCAGGTAAAATACATTGGTGCCACCGAAATTTCCTCGGTAATATGCGGATCTAAAGTCTATCTTTCGGTATCCGAAGTTTTGGATTATATTAAAATACGAAATATACCCAATTCTAATTTTACTACTATTGAAGGTTTTTTTATTAATCAAAATAACACCTTCAAAATTGACCAAAACACCAACACCATTAGCTACAAAGAGGAAGTTTACACCCTGAAACCAAGCGATTTTATTCGTACCAAAACAAATTTATTTTTAAACGCTTCTTATTTCAATCAAATATTTGGGCTAGAAAATAATTTTAGCTTTAGGAGTTTATCCGTTGAAATGGTCTCAAAACTCGAACTTCCCGCCATTAGAGAAGCCCGATTGCTAGAAATGCGCGATAACATCAACAAAATGAAAATGGAATTTAAAGCGGACACAACTATCGTACGTGACAAACCACTACTTCATTTTGGAACAGCTAATTGGGCTGTTAATACCATACAACAATCTGAAGGAAGTCATTCAGAACGATTACTCCTCAATTTAGGCGGCATTGTAGCTGGAGGTGAATTGACCACTTTGCTAAATTACACCAGCAACCAACCCATAGTGGCCAAAAACCAGTTTTATCGATGGCGCTATGTGAACAATGAAAACAAATATATTAAGCAGTTCACTTTAGGAAAAATTTCAGCTCCTTCCAAAGCGACAATTTTGTTTCCCATTATCGGAGCTCAGATCACGAATGCCTCTACCCAAATCAGAAAATCTTTTGGCACGTATATCTTGAGCGATCATACCCAGGCCAATTGGACGGTGGAACTCTACATCAACAATGTATTAATCGATTATCTCCAGGCAGATGCCAACGGTTTCTTTTCGTTCAACGTTCCTTTAATGTACGGTCGTACCGAAGTTACACTCCGATATTATGGACCTTGGGGCGAAGAGCAGTTATTTAGCAATCAATTTGTAGTTCCTGCTCTTTTCCTTCCAAAAAAGGAGGTAGAATACACGATGAGTTCTGGGATTATTGAGGATGGCAGAGGCAGTATTTTTACCAGTGCAAAAGTAAATTATGGACTTTCTAATCACGTCACTTTGGGAGGTGGAATAGAATATATTTCCTCTTTAGAATCGAATAAAAGTATTCCGTTTTTGAATTCATCCTTTCGACTCTCGTCTCAATTATTTCTTACGGCAAGCTATTATTCAAAAGTGCTGTATGATCTCAATTTGAATTATACGACACCCAAAAACCTTCGTTTTGACTTTGATTATAGTAAATACGATAAGAACCAACAAGCCGTTCGATTCAATTATTCCGAAATGCGGAAAGCAAGTATTTCCATGCCACATCGCAGTTCTTTTTTTTCGGGAACTTCCCGATTTACCATTCAAGAAAACCTATTTAGTACCACTAAATTTACCACTTCTGAATTTTTACTCTCGGGAAATTCATTTGGATTTAATTTTAATTTTACCACCAATGCCTTTTTTACCAAAAACCAAAAACCATCGGTATACAGCAATATTTCTACCTCATTCCAACTTCCTAAAAGATTTGTCCTTGTTCCCCAATTGCGCTATGGATATGATGCCAATGCCATGACGACATTGCAAACACAATTGAGAAAGCCAATTTTTAAAAAAGGCTATATTCAAGCCTCTTTAGATTATAATTTTAAGAATCAAAACAGTAGTTTTCAAATTAGTTTTACACATAATTTCGATCATATCAATACTGGATTTTCAAGTGTTTTTTATAAAAATAGTGCTTCTTTTTCGCAATCTGCCAGCGGAAGCTTAATCTTTGAACCCCAAGCTAATTTTGTACGTTTTAATAACCAAATAAGTGTGGGCAGAGCGAGTGTAAAATTCGTTCCGTTTTTAGACATCAATGGAAATGGAAAAAAAGAGGCCAAAGAACCTCTGGTAAAAGGAGTCCAGATCATAGTAATGGGCGGTGACCGTCAGCTCGTTAATCCCGATGGAACCACCATTATAACCGGATTAGAACCCTATATTAATAATTATGTGGAACTTAATACCGCCAAAGTTAATTCTATTGCTTGGCGCATAAATAACAAAACTTTAAATTGTATACTAAATCCCAATCAATTAAAAATAATTGAAATTCCGGTTGTGGTTGTGGGAGAAGTTTCCGGAATGGTGTATCGAAAAGAAAATGAGCAACTTCTGGGAACTGGAGGCTTAAAAGTCGCTATCTATGATTTACACGATACATTAATCGCCAGTATTCTTTCGGAACCCGATGGTTATTTTAGTTATTTGGGTTTAAAATCGGGACAATATGTTGCGAAAATGGATTCACTTCAATTGGAAAATTTACAGATGAAGGCAAGTCCCTCCTACCAGAATTTTGAAATCGATAATGGTATCGATGGTGCTTTTGTAGATACTTTGGAATTTGTACTCGAAAAAACAAAATAAGTAGATCTACATAATCTTTACCGGCGTCATACGAGAAGAATCCCCAATAACTCGTATTCAAAAAAGAGCCTGAAATTTTAAGCAAGTCGTTTAGTGTGTTCATAGCTATTTTTTTTACCGCAAATCCGCAAATTATATATTAAAAATTAAATAGAAAAATTTGCGAATTTGCGGTTATTTTTAGATTTACTCCACAAAATTTTCATCTTTAAATCCGATCAAATATAATTTGTTTTTGGCTCGGGTCATTGCGGTATACAACCACCGAATATAATCTCTATTGATGCCGTCCGGCAAATACGGTTGTTCTATAAAAACGGTATTCCATTGCCCGCCTTGTGATTTATGACAGGTTATGGCATACGAGAATTTTACTTGTAAGCCGTTGAAATATTCGTTGGCTTTTACTTTTTGGAACTGATTGAATTTTGTTTGACCTTCGTAATCTTTCAGCACTTCCTGATACAATCGGTTGGACTCTTCATAGGTTAATGATGGCGATTCGCTTTTTATGGTGTCCAATAACAATACTGTTTCAAACGGAATCTGATTGGGATAATCAATCATTCTGATTTTTACTTTGGCAAACTTAAAACCATACAATTCTTTGATATTGAAAATTTCCAAGACTTCGATAATATCACCATTGGCAATAAAACCTGCTTCATCAGAATCTTTTAACCAGAAATAATTATTTTTCACCACCATCAGGAAATCACCTGTAGAAAGTTCACTTTCTTTATCGAGGATTTTGGTTCGGATTTGTTCATTATATTGATTCGCTCTTTTATTGGAACGAACAATAAAAGCAGTATCTTCAATGCTATAATTACTGTAGGCAGAATTAATGGCGTCCTGAATATCATAGCCATCAGTTAGGCGCACAATATCTTTGAATTTTTTGACATCAAATTTGAATTCAGTTATAAAAGAATCCTTCAATAGTTCTCGAAGTTCCGTGGCATTGTGCAAAATTCCCGAATTTTCTTCCTGACGCATCACTTCGTCCAACTCAATATATTCGACTTCTTTATCGTAGTTAATACTTAATGTTTGAATGTCTAATGCGGGACTGATATCTAAATTTACCGGCGGCAATTGAGCCGAATCTCCCAGTAAAATCATTTTGCAATTCGTGCCTGAATACACATAGGAAATCAAATCATCCAGTAGAGAACCATTTTCATAAAGCTTAGAATCGGAATTGGTGTCCGAAATCATCGAAGCTTCATCAACAATAAAAATCGTGTTGGTGTGTTTGTTTTGTTGCAAAGTAAATGAGACGCCACCTCCGGAAGATTTCTTAGGAAAATAGATTTTTTTATGAATTGTAAAAGCCGGTTTATCGGAATAATTAGCAATCACTTTTGCCGCACGCCCTGTTGGCGCTAATAAAACATACTTTTTATTGATTTCTACTAAACTATTTACAATCGTAGCTATTACGGTAGTTTTTCCGGTTCCCGCATATCCTTTTAAAACAAAAATGGTATCGTTATGCGTGTCCGTTAAAAAAATAGCTATTTTTTGAAAAAAAATATCCTGTTTGTGTGTCGGTTGAAAAGGAAATTTTTTTTGTAAAAGACTATAAAAAGAGGAGGAATTCATTTGGTATAATTTACATGCAAGGTAGAGAATGTTTTTTCAATTTCAATGTCAATAGCAATTTCAATTTTCAATTATTACTATTGATTTTGGCTATTGACATTGCAATTGATATTGTTATTGATTTTAAAATTTGTAAGTTTGCGTTGTTTAGAAAAAGTAATCTTATTATGAACATAGTCGAAAAAAATTATAAAAAACTTTCCATTCAAGTTTCATTGAAGGGACTTTCTTTTTGTACATTTGATATGCTGAACAACACTGTTATTTCATTCAATGAGATACATTTTGATCCATTTGACACCACTACCAAAATTGAAGATTTGTTTGCCAATGCCTTTCAGAATTATCCAGAATTAAAGGATACCTATGACGCCGTTCTGGTGATCCACAACAACAATCTTTCTACGTTTGTACCTACAGCACTTTTTGATGAAAACTTTATAGGAAGTTACTTACAATATAATACAAAGGTTTTTGAAACTGATTTTTTTGCGTTTGATGAAATACCAAATAATCAAATGAATGCCGTCTATATTCCGTACGTGAATATCAATAATTTTTTTATTGATCAGTTTGGCTCTTTTGATTATAAACACGCCAATAGTATTTTAGTTTCGAAACTTTTGGTTGCCTCCAAAAACATTGACCAAAAAAAGATGTTTATTCATTTCAATTCAGGTCATTTTGAAATCATTGTGGTTCAAAACCAAAAATTATTGCTTTTCAATTCTTTTGAATACAGCACACCTGAAGATTTTATGTATTACATCTTATTTACAGCCGAACAATTGAATTTAAATCCAGAGAACTTTCAACTGGAAATGATAGGGAAAATTGAAACCGAGAGTGCTTTTTTCAAAATAGCTTACCAATACATTCGCAATGTTTCCCTAATTGATGTGGAAGATTTGCGATGGAACAATTATTTTTCTGAGGCCGAAAACAGAAATCATTTTATACTTTTCAACTCATGAGAATCATTTCAGGAAAATACAAAGGAAGACGCATTTTTCCGCCAAAAGGACTCCCAGTTCGTCCCACTACCGATATGTCTAAAGAAGCATTATTCAATGTTTTGAACAACCATTTCAGTTTTGAAGGACTAAAAATATTAGATTTATTCTCTGGAACCGGGAATATCAGTTTCGAGTTTGCCTCTCGTGGCAGCACCCCAATTACCTCTGTCGATGCGGATTTTGGTTGTGTAAAATTCATCAAACAAGTGGCAACCGAATATGATTTTAATATAGCTGCTACAAAAAGTGATGTTTTTACCTATTTAGAACGGTGTAAAACTTCGTACGATATCATTTTTGCAGATCCACCTTATGCATTAGACCAGAATACTTTTGAAAAAATTGTTTCATTGATTTTTGAAAAAGAACTGCTCAATGAAGAGGGAATGATGGTAATTGAACATTCTAAATATACCAAACTGGATCACATGATTCACTTTTCATTTAAAAAAAGTTATGGTGGTTCCATTTTTAGTTTCTTCGAAATTGGCTCTGGCGAGGAAGATTCTGAAAATGAATCAGACCAAAACGATAGTGACGAAGAATAATTCCGGAAACAATTTTAAGACAATTGCTCCAATATTTGCTTATATATTGGAGTATCAACCCCGAATTTCAAACCTTCATTAACTACATATTCTGTCAAGGAACCCACTTCCGTTTTATTACCTGCTAATAGATCTCTGTGCATGGATGATGTATTGTCTTGTGGGGACTTCTCTAATTTAGCAATAGTTTGAGCAACAATGTCAATTGGCATCGCTAATCCTTTTGCTAAAGCAACAGCAGAAATCTCGTTTAATAATGAGCTATAAACTGCCTTATTTTCAGGATTATTTAAAATTCCTCCAATGTTTTGGTTCAAACATGAAGTTGCTGAAGCCAGAGCTGAAATAAAAATAAACTTTTCCCAAATCGTTTCTTCTATATTTTCAACAAGATAACTTTCGATATTTGCTTTTTCGAAGATAGATTGTAATTCTATTAACTTAGAAACCGGAGCATTTTTTGAACCAAAGAATAATTTTTCATAAGCACCAATTTTTTTGATCGCACCGGGAGCAACAATCATCGAAACAATATACACACAACCCTGTAATACATTATTTTCAGGAAATAGTATTTGTATGCGTGCCGTGGCATCAACGCCATTATATAAAGGAAGAATTATCGTATCTGGAGTGATACAGTTTTTTATAGATTCAAAACTTTTTTCGATATCATAGGTTTTAGTGGCGCAAATAAGGTAATCCAGCTCCCCAATTTCTTCTGGATCGTTAGAAACTAAACTAGGAAAAACAATGGTTTCACTCTCCTCTAAAATAATTTTCAATCCTTTTTGGGCTATTGCTTTTTGGGTTTCGCCACGAGCAATAAAGACAATTTCGATTGCATCCGACTCAGAATAAGCTTTGGCTAATAATCCTCCGAAATAACCGCCTACTCCACCTAATCCTAAAATTCCAATTCGTGTTATCATAAGCACTATTTAAAAAAGTAAACCATTAAGGAATTTAGAAAATTAAGCCGTGGAACTTAATGAAAACTAATATCTTAATGGTTTCCTTTTAGATTTCACAATCCTAAATTTTATCAAATCTTTTAAAAAAATGCAGACCTATAAGCCGGATTCTGTCTCTAATCAAGTAGAGCCTTATCATTTATCTAGATCCCGCATTACTGCGGGACTCAAGCTATCTACCCTTCAACAACGGACGAGAAGCCCTTAAATGCTGATATACTTGATATTTCACCGCATAGAGTTTACCTGGTTTCACTACAGCATTACCTGTACATACTTTCTGTTGCACTTGTCCTAATCCAATTACTTGAACCGACGGGTGTTACCCGCTATGCTTCCCTTTGGTGTCCGGACTTTCCTCTCTTTTGATTGCTCAAAACAGCGATAAGGCGGTCTGCGGTGCAAAATTACAATATTTTTTCATGTATCGCCATTTTAGATTATTTACTTTAACATCCTTTTCGCAATGACTTAATAATGAATTAGTTACCTTTATAAATAACAATAAATCTTTCATTAATCATGAAACCAATGTACCATTATACCACCGTAATAGAAGCCTTAGAAGATCTAAAAGAAAAAGGTTTTACCTATGATTTTAATATTCATCAAGATGATATTAAATCTAATCCACATAAATTTGAAGTAAATCACGTCTACCGCTACGAAGGGGATACTGATCCTGACGAAGAATCAGTAGTATATGGAATCAGCTCTGATTCTGGTAAAAAAGGAGTTTTTGTAGCTGGTTTTTCGGCAAATTCAAATAATGACGCCGCAGTTGTTTTAGAAAAATTATGCATCGAAACCGGTGGACAATCCAAACTTTAGGTAACACATAATACCGTTAAAAAAAAACACTTAAAAATCTGATTTTCTCTTCTATCTGGGCTAGGGAATTTGGGAAATAAAAACCATTTGAAAAATTATAAAATCTTTCAATACTTAAATTTTTCCATCTTTAAATTAAAACCTATATTTGCTTTCGAATAAAATTCTATGGAACAATTTGTAGTATCGGCCCGTAAATATCGTCCTCAAACATTTAAAGATGTTGTAGGACAAAAAGCCATTACCAATACTTTATTGAATGCCATAGAAAGCAATCACTTGGCTTCTGCCCTATTATTCACAGGGCCTCGCGGCGTTGGCAAAACGACATGCGCTCGTATTTTGGCTCGAAAAATAAATCAGCCCGGATACGATGATCCAAATGAAGATTTCGCTTTTAATGTTTTTGAATTGGATGCCGCATCAAACAACTCTGTTGATGATATCCGTAATTTGATTGACCAAGTTCGGATCCCGCCACAAACGGGACAATACAAAGTGTATATTATTGATGAGGTTCACATGTTGTCTTCCGCAGCTTTTAATGCTTTCTTGAAAACATTGGAAGAACCGCCAAAACACGCCATTTTTATTTTAGCAACGACCGAAAAACATAAAATTATTCCAACGATACTTTCTCGTTGTCAGATATTTGATTTCAAAAGAATTACCGTAAAGGATGCCAAAGAACATCTTGCTGAAGTTGCTGCCAGTCAAGGCGTAAATTTTGAAGATGACGCTTTGCATATCATTGCTCAAAAAGCTGATGGTGCCATGCGAGATGCGTTGTCTATTTTTGACCGAGTAGTTTCTTTTTGTGGAAAAGAGTTGACACGTCAGGCCGTTACGGAAAACTTGAATGTGTTGGATTACGAAACCTATATTAATGTAACAGATTTGATTTTGGAAAACAAAATTCCGGAATTATTAATCGCTTTCAACGAAATTCTTGCCAAAGGATTTGATGCACACCATTTTGTATCCGGATTAGCCTCTCATTTTAGAGATTTACTGGTTTCTAAAACACCTGCAACTTTATCTTTATTAGAAGTTGGAGAACAAGCACAACAAATGTATGGCGTGCAATCACAAAATTGCAGTCAAGATTTTCTCTTGAAAGGAATCGAAATAGCAAATGATTGTGATTTAAAGTACAAACTGAGTCAAAATCAACGACTTCTTGTTGAGCTTTGCCTTATGCAACTGGCCTCTATCACTTTTGATGGAGAAAAAAAAAAGTTGACCAATTTATAATTCCACCTACTTATTACAGGAAGAATGATTACGCTATAGTAGAAATTCAAAAAAACAATGGCAATAGCAATGAAAATGGCAATGTCAAAAATCAAGTTCCAGTTTCCAAATCCGAAACTGTTTCCCAGAACTCAGCTGAAGAGTTTAAACTTGAAGTTGTTCAACCTGAAACTCAAAGCCCAAAACCCATAACCCATAACCCATCAGGAAACGAGCCTAAGATTTCAGCTTTTTCGTTATCCAGTATTCGGGCAAAAAAAGCTTTAGAAGAAAGCAATAAAGGAATAATAAAAGAAGTTCTTAATTTGCCTACAGAAACTTTTAGCGAGACTGAAATGTTGCTGTATTGGAATAAATATGCACAACGCTTAGGAGAGAAAGGGTTTCGAATTATGGAATCACTCCTGCTTATTAATGATCCGGTATTAAGTGGAACTGCCATCACAATTGAGTTGCCCAATGAAGGATCAAAACTTGATTTTGAAAAAGAATTAAATGGGCTTTTGGGATATTTAAAAGGGCATTTACACAATCACGACATTACAATTGAAGTGATTGTAAATGAAAGTATTCAAAGCAGAAAAAATTTTAATGACCAAGACCGTTACAACAGACTTCATGAAATAAATCCAAATATTGATCTGTTACGAACAACATTTGGATTAGATTTAGATGCATAATACACATAATTTAGATTGGAAACTTAAATTTTATTGTAGTACATGGCTTTTACAATACCATCTGAAAGTCCAATTTTAGGAACATAAATATTTCTGGCACCACTCCATTTCATAGCATTCAGATAGATTCTGGTTGCAGGAATAATTACATCGGCACGATCCGGATTTAATCCCAGCTCAGATATTCTTTGCTCGTAACTAAGGGAATTCAGGAAAGCGTATTGTGAATTCATATAAATATACGACAAGGGCTTTTCTTGTATTTTTCCGGACATTTTAAAAAGCTTATTAATATTTCCGCCAGAACCTATTAAGGTAACTTCATCGTATTCCTGCGTATTTGTTTTAATCCATTTTTCTATTTCATCCCAGACTACATCGCAAACCATGTCATTTAATAAACGTACGGTTCCGGCTTTGAAGGATCTTGAATTTTTCATTTTTCCATTCGAAAACAATGTAAACTCCGTACTTCCGCCACCAACATCTACAAAAAGATAGGTTTGATCCGTCTTTAATAAATGATGTAAATCAGTAGAAGCAATTATGGCTGCTTCTTTTTTACCATCAATAATTTCAATTTTTATATCGGCTTTTTTCTTTATTATTGCCACAACTTCTTTACCGTTATAGGCTTCGCGCATGGCTGAAGTAGCAAAAGCCTTATAGGATTCTACTTTGTGAACTTTCATCAAAAGATTAAAAGCTTTCATGGCATCACACATTCTTTCAATATTTTCTTCTGAAATTTCACCAACGGTAAAGGCATCTTGCCCAAGACGAATAGGAACACGAACCAAGGAACTTTTGTTAAACTGTGGCTCTTTGCCTTCTTGTTCTACTATATTTGTAATTAGCAAGCGCATGGCATTAGATCCAATATCGATTGCTGCATATTTTTTTATTTTAATCATTTTGCTTGGATTCGTTATTCCTTATAAAAAATCATTATTCAATTTAATGTATCAAACAAATGATTACCGGGATGATACTACTTACTTTTTGGATGCTAGTTCTAACTTATTTTGGTAATATTTATAGGTCTCTAGTTGTGCCCTAAAAACAGGATTATGATTTCGTCCTCTGTATTTATTATCTAATTTATAGGAATGAAAACGAGCTTTTACGTTGCCTTTCCATCCGATATCAAAATTATCGATTAATTCATTTTTTATTTCCTGATCATAAATAGGACAGGTTACTTCGACACGGTCATCTAAGTTTCTAGTCATGAAATCTGCGGATGAAATATAAACTTCGGTTTGTCCGGCATTTCCAAAAATATAAACTCTGGAATGTTCTAAATAATTATCCACAATGCTTATGGCCTCTATGTTATTGCTCATTCCAGCAATACCGGGTATTAAGGAACAAATTCCTCTCACTTCAAGTTGAATTTTCACTCCTGCCCTGCTGGCTTCATATAACTTATCTATCATTGCAAAATCAGACAAACTATTCATTTTTAGTTTCATATGTGTTTTCCTTCCGGCTAATGCATGTGTAATTTCACGGTCTATTAATTTTACAAATCGAGTTCTTGTATAGTGAGGCGAAACAATCAGATGTTTGTAACGATTCACCCTGTAGTTAATGTCAAAAAACTCAAAGATCTTCATGATATCTTTCAAAATTTGTTGGTGACTCGTAAAAAGAGTCACATCAGTATAGACTTTGGCGGTAGATTCGTTGAAATTTCCTGTTGAAATAAAACCATATCGTTTTATCTTATCATTTTCATTTCTTTCGATGACACATATTTTACTGTGGACTTTTAGCCCTTTTATTCCAAAAATAAGTTCAATACCTTCTAATTGCATTTGTTCAGCATAGGAAATATTTGAAGCTTCATCGAAACGAGCTTGTAATTCGATTTGAACCGTTACTTTTTTTCCATTTTTAGCAGCATTAATCAGAGAGCTAATAATTTGAGAATTTTTAGCTAAACGATACAATGTGATTTTAATGGAAGTCACTTTTGGGTCTAATGCCGCTTCACGCAAAAATCGTGTGAGATAGGAGAAAGACTGATAAGGAGCATTTAATAAATAATCTCTTTGGCTAATTTTTTCTAAGATACTTCCTTCGAGACTTAGCCCAGGAATGGGTAAAGGATCATTCGTTTTGTACAATAAATCAAATCGCCCAAGATTAGGAAAATTCATATAATCCCTTCTGTTATGATATCTCCCTCCTGGAATAATACTATCTGTTGATTCAATTTTCATTTCATCAAGAAAAAACTGTAAGGTATCTTTTTCAATCAATTGGTCGTAAATAAAGCGAACTGGTTCTCCAATTCTTCGGTCTTTTACACTCAAGGATATCTTTTCGATCATGCTTTTACTTAAGTCACTATCGATATCCAATTGCGCATCTCTGGTAATTTTGATCATGTGTGCCGAAACACTTTTATAATCAAAAATATTAAAGATGCTGCTTAAATTATGTCTAATCACGTCATCAATAAGAATTACATATTGTTTTTCATTATCAGAGGGCAAAACCACAAAACGGTTAATTGTTTTAGGAATTTCGATAACGGCATAGCGAATCTCTGAGGTGTGATTCATCACCAACTTCACTGCCAGGTATCCGGATGTATCTTTTAGCAATGGAAATTCTGCTAAATCATTTAATATAATAGTGACTAATTCAGGACTTAATTTTTGGATAAAAAAGTCCTTCAAAAAAATTTCTTGTTGTGTGGAGATATCATTTTCTGTAATGATAAATATATTTTTTTTCTCGAGTTCCGATTCAATTACACTCAAAATTCGCAAACTTTCGGATTGCTGCTGGATAACAATTTCAGTGATATCTTTGACTAATTGTTGTGCTGAAATACCCCCAAGATATTTTTCTCCGGTTATCCCTGTTAAACTTAATCGTCTGATGGCGGCAAAACGAACTCTAAAAAACTCATCTAAATTATTGGAAAAAATACCTAAAAACCGCAATCTGTCTAGTAACGGAACTGAATTATCTCCAGCTTCCTGAAGCACTCTGGCATTGAATGCCAACCAACTTTTTTCTCTATCAATATATTTATGTGCTACTACTTTATTCATCTTAAATCTTTGGGGAATATAATTTTTTTTATTTTACCTTTTTTTATTTTTTTCCAATTTTTAGTATCAAATTCTAAGGATACAAATCCGGTTGTAGGAATGTTTTCAACGAAAACATCTCCAAATTTATTCACGAAATTTGTAACTGCCCCGTTATGTCCAAAAAGAATAATATTTTCAAAACTGTTACTGCAGGATTTAATAGCTTTCTCAAGCTTTTTTTCATCAAAGGTATAAAGGTCGTCTTTGTAAATGATACAGTCAATAGGATATGCTAAATTTTGAGCAAAAATTAACGCAGTGTCTGTTGCTCTTTTGGCTGTACTCGTCCAGATTAGATATGTTTTGGGTATAAAATGGCTAATATCCGAAGAAACAAGATGCGCATCTTGTATGCCTCTCTTTGTTAAAGCACGATCCTTATCGTGTAACGATACCTCCCAACTTGATTTTGCATGACGTACTATAATTAAATTTTTCATAATGTAAAATAATTTTGGGGTCTCTAAACATAAGAAATTAAATAATCAGATACAATTTACAAAAACTAAGTTTATTATTTAATTTTTTTTATTAAAAACTATGTTATTAGTATCAAAAAGAATCATTACAAGGTGCTTTTTAGTTGGTAAAAATGTTTTTAGTAAACAGTCTAAAAAATAAGTTACCTTAAATCAGTCTATTAGTAAATAGATGGTTAAATTATAAACAAAAATTACAAAACCTCTTTTTATGGCAAATAATTATATCCCTATATTATAAAAAATTAACTTTCTTTTCCGTTTTTTATCTTTTTTTTTAAAAAAATTTTACCTTTCATCGACTTTTTAAGTAGTTTATAGAAAAAAGAAACAAACCTGCTGTATTACCTATAATTTAGCTCTTTTAAACATTGCCCTGTTTAAAAAAACCTGAATATAATCACTCATACCTACATGAAAAAAAATACTTTACCCCAAAAAATATCTTCTCAGATTTATCAAATTTTTTTGAAAAGTCCTTCACTCTAAATATATCATTCATCTTCATTAATGAATAGTCAGACTGACTTTGTAAATACTATTCAGTGTATTAACAGAACAAAGGACTAGAAAAATTTCATTTAAATACAATACAAATAATTGCTAGCAAAACATCATTCAAAAACAGAATGTATGTTATTTAAAAGTTCTGAAGGATAAAACAAAAATTAGGAATTTAAAAAACAAAAAATGAAAATAATTTTACTTTATACAATTACTATCGTGTTCATTTCATCAAATTTAAGCTCGAACAAATGTTCAGATTGGATTTCTTTTGGTCAAAGCAAAACGGAATCCTTACTATTTCTTAGAACTTGTGAAAATGAAAATGGCGATTCTGGATATTTTGAAATTAAGAATGAAAATGAAAAAGATGTAAAACTTACTTATGTCATTACTTTCAAAAATGGGGATCTTTTTACGGCTAACATTATGATACCTCTAGATGACAAAACAGCACAAATAGTTTGTTGGAATTGTTTAGAGTCTAAAGATAGTGGAATTGCTTCCTGGAAATTTGAAAACATTGTTTTTGAAGACCAAGCCGGCTACTAATATCATTTTGTTTTTCAACATTATTATGCTTTAAGACTTGAATTTGATTTTTAAAATTCAAAATAATACTCCTCAATTAATTAAAATTTGATTGTATGAAAACTAAAATTACTCTTTTTTTATTGGCTTTCTTTATGTCTGAAAGTCCTATACATTCTCAAACTAATCCCAACAAAACATTCGATGCAGGCTCTTATATTATTGATATGGGGCAAAACACTACAGTTGCCAAAGGTTTAAAGCCTTATGGCTTAGTTTACACTTTGATTCGCGATAAAAATGTACCAGTATACTGGTCAATAAACTCCTCAAAAGTTAAAGATGGTGCTGATTTTTCAATTGGATCTAAAGCCTATAAAGGGGGAACTTTTATAATTGCTGCTGAGGATGCCGCTATTTTAGGAACCCTTATTGCCACTTGGAGATCAAATGGGGTTGTTATTGATGGCCCGATTGCAGCACCCTTCACTGCACCCATATTTAATAAACTTACCAGCTGGCCAAGGGCACTACTAGATACCGAAAATGGTAGCCTAATAACTCCATATTATCTTAATGCCGGAATTCCATCAAGTTCTTATGTAACACAAAGTAACCCAACTCAACTTACAAGTTGTGGTGATATTTACGTACTGCCACATGCTGATCCACAGAATTGGTCTTCGGCGTATGTTATCGCACTAAGAAATTATATGCATAATGGCGGCTATCTTTGGGTAGGCTGTCATGCAGTAAGCGCATTAGACATAGTGAGTGCGGGGAATACAACTCCATTTAATTTTCTTACGGAAAAAGGTCTAGAGCCATGGGCAAATCACAATAAGCCAATCGTTGTTGGAACTTATAATCCATCCGCTAATGCTGATCCGGTGATGCAGTTTATTGGGAAAATGGATGCTTCACTACAAAATGGATCAGAACGAATCTATCTTCCAAAAGCAGAATCTTTATGGAGAAGTACTACTAAAGTAGCCATTTATCAAAACAATTATACGGACTCTGGTAGAAATTACACTTTCCCTGAAAATCCGGCTGCTCTTCTAGCTTATGGACCAACTTATGGTGATGCTACCAAGGGTATGGTAATGTATCAAGCGGCTCATGAATATAACAGTGGAACTACTGAATCTATGATTGCGGCTCAAAGATCATTTTTTAACTTTGTACTATTGGCTGGAATTAAACAACAAATTAATGTAAACCTTAACAGCTCTTTTCCAACTGCATTAACTCCTAGTCAAACGTATCCATTAATAGCAACTGTGACTGGAAATCTGGGGGCGGTTACCTATGAATGGTCCGCTATTGGAGGTGGGACTTTTTCAAGCACTTCAACAAACCCAACAACCTACATCGCTCCTTCTGTAATTGGGAACGTAGCACTCCAACTAAAAGTTACAGATGCCTGTGGTAGATCTAATTTTGTTTCCGCTTTTATGAATGGTGGTTCAATAGTAAGTTGTGCAGCAGAAGCTATTCTACCTTCAACTCCTACTTTTAAAAACAATTGCGGTAATGATATCATATTTACAGGTCTAACTATTAAAGAGCCTAATTCATCTTCAATTTGTAATACTACAAAAACTTACACGTGGTCTTATGTAGATTATACAACATGTAATCCAAGTGAAACTCCATATACCCGCAACTGGTCTTATACATATACAATAAAAGATTTAGTAGCCCCAATAATAAGTGCTGCCGGTCAAAATATTACAATTAATTCTCCGACAACACCTGTTTTTAGTCCGCCAACTGCAACTGATACTTGTGGAATAACCACAGTTAATATACTTTCTACCACTCAAACACCTGGCAGTCGACCTGGATTATACAGTACAACCAGAACTTGGGATGCATCCGACAACTGTGGGAATCGCAGTGATTCAGTAAGCCAGACTATAACAACAAATATTGTCTCAGCTCAATGTAATTCAGATACTCCACTTCCTTTTATTGATAGCACTTACGGTAACCTATTAGCAACAGCAAGTATCAACGGTGTGTGTGTGCTTTGTGCGGTTCCTAATGCTTCTAGGTTAATAGATACAGACTTGAATAATTTTGCAACTGCATTTGTAACTATTGGTGCAGCAGGTTCAGCAAATTATAGAGTGACAGACACAGATACGGATTATTCTGCTGGTACTTATGTAGGGTACAGGATTGATACTGGTAATTTATTGAGCTTAAATTTACTGGGCTCAATTACAATTAGAACATATCTGAACGGTACATTAAAAGAAATAGCTTCGGGTTCTTCTCTTTTGGGTGTAGGATTGCTTAACGGTTCAGGAAATAATTATGTAGTAGGTTTTAATACAACTCAAGATTTTGATGCGATTGAAATTTCTGTAGAAGGTTTGGCTAGTTTGTTAAATACTATTGATGTTTATTACCCGGTTATCCAAAACTATTGTACAGGTCCGGCTTTAAGTTGTAATACCGCATCGGCAATGAATCTTCCAGCTTATCCAGTAAGTTTAGAACCGTCACATACTGGCATTTCAGGCATAAGTTTAGGTACTATTTACGATGCTTTGAATGTCATTAGCGCTAATACAAATGATTATGCTACAATAACTTTAACAGCTGGTGTCGCTGCTTCGGGAAGTATTGCTGTAAAAGATCAACTAACGGATTATTCCGCGGGTACTTATGCTGGCTTTGAAATAGAAAACTCTAATTTGCTGAATGTTTCAGCCTTAGGGAATATTTCAATAATTACATACCTTAATGGAGTTCAGCAAGAATCTTTTTTGGGTAATAATTTGGTAGTCAATGGCTCTTTATTAAACAATCCTGGTCGGTATAAAGTGGGTTTTGTTTCAACAAAATCATTTGATGAAGTTCAGCTTTCCATTAACCAGACATTGTCTCTGAATTTAGGTTCAACAAGAGTTTATAGTGCTGTTTTTGAAAATTTCTGTGCTGGGCCTGATTTGGTTTGTAATACACAAACAGCGATGTTAGCTCCTACTTATCCAGTTTATATTAATGGTATAAATACAGGTATTGATGGTTTAGTTTGTGCACTTTGTTCAATAAACAATGTAGACAATTTGATAGATCAGAATACTTCAAATTTTGCTCAAATAAATTTAACGATAAGTGTTGGAAACAGCGGTAGTATTTCTGTAAAAGATCAGGTAAAAGATTATCCTATAGGTTCTTTTGTAGGTTTTACAATAGAGAATCCTTTATTGTTGAATGTAAATGCACTCGACGCAGTCACTATAAGAACGTATCTTAATGGAGTTCTTCAGGAAACTAAAGTTGGAAATGCTGCTTTAGTTACGGTAGGAACCAATCTTTTGGTGGGAAGTAGTTTACAGACAATTGGTTTTGTTACAACTAAATCTTTTGATGAAGCTCGTATTACTATTACTAATACAGCAACAGTGAGTCTGGGAGTTGTGAATGTTTACAGTGCTATTTTCCAAAAATTGTGTCCGGTAATCTTAGAATGCAATAAAACATACGCATTGACGAATCCAATTTTTCCTGTAATCATTGATAGTGG
The DNA here is from genome assembly GCF_003984855.1 of Flavobacterium sp. GSP6. Lineage (NCBI taxonomy): Bacteria > Pseudomonadati > Bacteroidota > Flavobacteriia > Flavobacteriales > Flavobacteriaceae > Flavobacterium > Flavobacterium sp. GSP6. Next base: position 1,162 of record NZ_RYDO01000014.1, on the reverse strand, counting down.
AAAAACCGGTGTTGATGGATTGGCTTGTGTGGCCTGCGCAGTTAACAATACAAATAATGTATTAACAGCAAACACTACTGATTTTGCTTCGGTTTTAGTTACCGCAGGAGTAATTGCTCCAGCTTCTATAGCTGTTTTAGATCAGTTGTCTACTTATCCTGCGGGTAGTTATGCAGGATTTACAATAAAAGATTTGAATAGTTTGATCCAGTTAGATTTGTTCAATTCGTTAACTATTTCTACTTATTTAGACGGTGTATTTAGAGAGTCTAAAAGTGCATCCCTATTGTTAAATCTATCTTTGACGATACCTCCGTATGACTCTGGTCCTGGAATCTATAATGTGGGTTTTCAGAGTACTCAATCTTTTGACGAAATCAGAATTAGTGTAGGGTCACTTGCGAGTGTAATAAATGATATTAATGTATACGGAGCATTTATCAATACAGCAAGTACTAGTGGCGGAACTTTGCAATGCGCTGCTATTGTCGCTAATGATGATGCTGGAACTGCTGTAAATGGTGCCAACGGAGGAACAGCTTTCTCCAATGTTTTAATAAATGATACCTTAAATGGAGTCGCTGTTTTGGCTTCGCAAGTGGTCTTGACTACGGTTTCATCTTCGAATGCTGGTGTGACTTTATCCGGTACTGATGTGGTAGTGGCTGCGGGTACGCCTGCCGGTTCTTACACTTTGGTTTACCAAATCTGTGAAATACTAAATCCAACCAATTGTGATACGGCTACCGTTAGCGTTAGCGTTACCGCTCCTGCTATCGTTGCTAATGATGATGCCGGAACTCCTGTAAACGGTGCCAACGGCGGAACAGCTTTCACTAATGTATTGGTTAACGATACTTTGAACGGGGTCGCTGTTTTGGCTTCGCAAGTTGTCTTGACTACGGTTTCATCTTCGAATGCTGGAATCACGCTTTCTGGTGCGGATGTGCTTGTGGCTGCCGGTACGCCTGCTGGTAACTATACATTGGTATATCAAATCTGTGAAATTATAAATCCAAACAATTGTGATACTGCCACCGTTAGCGTTACCGTTACTGCGCCTGCTATTGTCGCTAATGATGATGCTGGAACTGCTGTAAATGGTGCCAACGGAGGAACAGCTTTCTCCAATGTTTTAATAAATGATACCTTAAATGGAGTC
>NZ_RYDO01000013.1:0-66738 GCF_003984855.1 Flavobacterium sp. GSP6 | reverse complement strand
AAAACCTAATTTTAAATACAATAAATAGCTGTAAATCAAAACAATAAAACCTTAACTTAATGACATTGGGGTCACGCTAGCGAAGGTCTAGAATCAGACAGTCTATAGAATCTCTTTTTAATTAGTTGATTAAAAACACAAATATTCAAAGAGCATGCAAAGTTAGATCCGCAAAAGGATTATTAGTGCAGCTGCTTGGCAAGATAGCAGCTGCCTTTATAAACTTAATATTTTAACCCTTGATTCGCTTTATTTGTCATTGGAAATAACGGCGTCTATCGCTATAAAATGAATCCGAACAATATAAAAGACATACAACTAGAAAGTGAAACAACGTTTTAATGCTCCTCAAAATACCGTTCTTCAATTCGCTTAATGTCTTTTATTGAATTTTTGGCCCAAGCCAATCGCTTTTCTAAAATTTCATTTTCGGATAAATGCCAATCAATATTTGAATTGCGCAATCGATTCGTCAGGTTTTGAATGATAATTGCAGCTGAGACTGAAATGTTTAAACTCTCTGTAAAACCCACCATGGGAATTTTTAGAAAACCATCGGAGCGCTTCAAAATTTCTTCTGATAATCCGTCTCTTTCTGTTCCAAAAAATAAAGCGCTGGGTTTCGAAATGTCAAAATCTTCCATCAAACAATCATTCTCATGTGGCGTGGTAGCGATTATTTGATATCCTTTACTTTTTAACGCGTCCACACAGTTTGTAATGCTGTCGAAGGTATTGATATCGACCCATTTTTGGGCGCCCATGGCAATTTCCTTGTCGATACTTTTTCCGTAGCGTTGCTCGATAACGTTCAACTCCTGAATTCCAAAAATCTCGCAGCTTCGCATCACTGCACTGGTATTGTGCATTTGAAAAATATCTTCTACAGCAATCGTAAAATGCTTGGTTCTGTTTTCCAATACTTTCAAAAATTTTTCTTTGCGATTATCAGTCAGGATATTTTCAAGAAAATTAAGGTAATCGATGTCAATCATTAGAATATTTATTTATGCAAAAATAGTAAAAAAGACTAGCTTTATACCTTCCAAAATAGATTCTGATTGCTGCTTTTGGGATTGTTCCATAAAAGCTGAATTATAAATGATTGCGGAATTTGCGTGAGGGATAGAGGCGGTATCCTTTTTGGGCTTTTTAGCCAAAAAGATAAAGCTGAAAGCCCGACCCTTGTGGTCACGCCCAAATGGATATAAAATGAAAAAGAAATTAGTGGTTTTGACAGGAGCAGGAATTAGTGCCGAAAGTGGCATCAAAACCTTTCGGGATAGCGACGGACTTTGGGAAGGGCATAATGTGCTGGATGTGGCCACTCCAGAAGGTTGGCATAAAAACCCGGCTTTGGTGCTGGATTTTTATAATCAAAGACGAAAACAACTCAAGGAAGTACACCCTAATTTAGGCCACCAAATTCTGGCTGAATTAGAAAATGAATTTGATGTTTTCATCATCACACAAAATGTAGATGATTTACACGAACGCGCCGGAAGCACGAATGTGTTGCATTTGCACGGCGAATTGTTGAAAGTAAGAAGCACCAAAAACCCAAATTACATTCTGGATTGGCAGGACGATTTGAATTTTGGCGATTTCGATGAAAATAAAAATCAATTGCGTCCACATATTGTTTGGTTTGGCGAGGAAGTTCCAGCACTTGATCAAGCCATTAGAATTAGTGAAGGTGCAGATTATTTTGCGGTGATTGGGACATCTTTGCAAGTGTATCCTGCAGCCGGATTAATCGATTTTACATCCCGCGAAACACCTATTTTTTATATTGATCCAAAACCCATAAAAATTCCAAATCTCCGAAATCCATTAGATGTGATTCCTGAAGTGGCATCAGAAGGAATGAAAACACTAAAAAAGAAGCTAATCGGCTTTATTTAAAAACCATTCGTTTTCTATTTTGTCACGAAAGGGTTATATTTGCGCCTTTCGAACAAACAACAAAACAATGACTACTTTAAACGAATTGAATGCTATTTCTCCTATTGATGGAAGATATAGAAACAAGACTATTTCGCTGGCTCCATTTTTCTCTGAAGAAGCCTTAATCAAATACCGTGTATTGGTTGAAATTGAATATTTCATTGCTTTGTGCGAAGTACCTTTGCCTCAACTTGCAACCGTAAACCCAGATGTATTCGACAGTTTACGTAATATTTATAAAAACTTCTCTACTGAAGATGCCCTTTGGATCAAAGAGACGGAGAAAGTAACCAACCACGACGTAAAAGCGGTAGAATATTTCATCAAAGATGCTTTTGAAAAACTAGGCTTATCCCAATATAAAGAGTTTATTCACTTTGGATTAACATCTCAAGATATTAATAACACGGCGATTCCGCTTTCGACAAAAGAAGCTTTCGAGAAAGTATACATGCCTTCCTTGATCACTTTGACATCAAAATTAAAAGATCTAAGTGTCGAATGGCGCGATATTCCAATGCTTGCCCGTACCCACGGACAACCGGCTTCACCTACTCGTTTGGGTAAAGAAATTGGTGTTTTTGTAGAACGTCTGGAAGAACAAATGCGTTTGTTGTTTAATATTCCTTTTGCAGCTAAATTCGGCGGAGCAACTGGAAATTACAATGCGCATCATGTGGCGTATCCTCAAATTGACTGGAGAAAATTTGGAGGGAAATTTGTGGAGGACAACCTTGGTTTACACCACTCCTTCCCTACTACTCAAATTGAACATTACGATCATTTTGCTGCATTTTTTGATGCGTTGAAAAGAATAAATACGATCATCATTGATTTGGACCGAGACATTTGGACGTATGTTTCGATGGAATATTTTAAGCAAAAAATCAAAGCGGGAGAAATAGGTTCTTCAGCTATGCCACATAAAGTTAATCCTATTGATTTTGAAAATTCAGAAGGAAATTTAGGAATGGCCAATGCGATTTTCGAACATTTATCAGCTAAATTACCTTTGTCTAGATTGCAACGTGATTTAACGGACAGTACCGTTTTGAGAAATATTGGTGTACCAATAGGACATACGTTAATCGCTTTTGAAGCTACTTTGAAAGGCTTGAACAAATTGTTATTGAACGAGCCAAAATTCCACGAAGATTTAGAAAAAAACTGGGCTGTAGTTGCCGAGGCAATTCAAACAATTTTGCGTCGTGAAGGATATCCTAATCCGTATGAAGCATTAAAAGGATTGACCAGAACCAATGAAGCTATTGATAAAAAAGCGATTCACGGTTTTATAGCAACACTTGAAGTTTCGGATGCCATTAAAGCTGAATTAATGCAAATAACTCCTAGTAATTTTTTGGGAATCAGCTAAAAAAAAATAACCCGTCTTCTTATTAAATTCTGCTTCTATAAAATTTTAACGTTTTATGGGAGCAGAATTTTCTTTTAAGACTAAAATTATCATAAAAAAAAGTTATCCTTTAACGTTTTTTTTGATAAATAATAATAAAATTATATATTACAACAATACCAAAAAACATTTAATACAAATCAGTACATCCATCAATGAATCCCATAGAAGCAACATCACAAATAACACAACATTTACATCCTCTGATCAGTGATTTAGGATTAATATTAATGACCGCTGCAGTTGCGGTACTTTTATTCAAAAAAATAAGACAACCTTTAGTCTTAGGATATTTAATCGCTGGTTTTTTAGCGGGGCCAAATTTTATTTTTTTTCCATCAGTACAAGAAATAAACAGTATCGAAGTCTGGGCTGAGATTGGTGTTATTTTCCTTTTATTTAGTTTAGGCCTGGAATTTAGTTTTAAAAAACTGATGAAAGTTGGAGGTACAGCCGCTATTACGGCGCTGTTTCAAATAACCACTATGATCGTTTTAGGGTATCTCGTCGGACAATGGATGGGATGGTCCTTGATGGATAGTATTTTTTTAGGCGCTATTTTATCGATGTCTTCAACAACAATTATTCTTCGTGCTTTTGATGAGCTGAATGTAAAGGGGAAAAAATTTGCTGAAATTGTTTTTGGAACCTTGATAATAGAGGATATTGTAGCCATTTTGCTGATGGTCTTACTTTCAACAATCGCTGTCAGTAAACAATTTTCAGGAATGGAGTTATTCGAATCTGTTTTAAAACTCTTTTTCTTCTTAATATTATGGTTTGTAGGTGGTATCTTTTTCATACCCACCCTTCTTAAAAAAGCAAAAAATTTATTCAATGAGGAAACCCTATTGATAATATCAATCGCACTCTGTTTAATGATGGTTATCTTAGCTACAAAAGCAGGTTTTTCCCCAGCACTAGGTGCCTTTATAATGGGCTCTATCATTGCTGAAACCATTCATTCAGAAAGAATTGAGCATTTAATTAAACCCGTAAAAGATTTATTTGGAGCTGTTTTCTTTGTATCGGTAGGAATGTTAATCAACCCAAATACTTTAGTAGAATATGCAGTCCCTGTTGTAGTAATCACGTTAATTACAATTTTTGGAAAATCGATAAGTACGATGTTTGGAGCGCTAATTGCCGGTCAGCCCCTAAAGCAATCAGTCCAGTCAGGGATGAGTTTAGCACAAATTGGCGAGTTTTCTTTTATCATTGCCACCTTGGGAATGACATTAAAAGTGACAAGTGATTTTGTGTATCCAATTATTGTTGCAGTTTCAGCAGTAACGACTTTCACTACCCCATTTATGATCAAAATAGCGTTGCCAGTTTATGAACGCTTAATAAAAATACTGCCTAAAAAATTGATAAATGCTATAGATCGATATAGTGTGAATTCACAATCTGTAAAAACGACCAGTAATTGGCAGATTGTTTTGAAAGCAAAGTTGTCACAAATTGTGGTTCATTCTGTAATTATTATTGCCATAATTATTTTATCTGACCGTTATATTATTCCAATGACAGAAAGTTCTAAATTTGGAAACGCAGCAGCAGCCTTGGTAACATCCATAATAATAGCTCCTTTTTTATGGGCGTTATCCTTCAGAAAAGTGGCGGTAGAGCAGATTGAAGCTTTACAAAAAGCAGGCAAACATCGTGGTCCAATAATGGTATTGATTCTAATCCGAATTAGTTTAGGAATCTTTTTTATTGGCTTCTTATTAGATAATTTTTTGTCGCCTTGGATAGCCTTCGTCGCTTTGATCGCTGCAATATCTGTTTATTTATTGTTCCCAAAAAAATTAAACACATTGTACAATAAAATTGAACTTCACTTTTTTCGAAATTTCAATGATAGAGAAATTTCTCAAGCACAGAAGAAACGAAGTGATTTAACTCCTTGGGACGGGCATATGGCATTTTTCGAAATTACCAAAGAATCAAATCTGGCAGGTAAAGCATTGAATGAACTTGAAATCCGAGAAAACATGGGTATTAATATTGCTTTTATAAAACGTGGAGGCATTACTATAAATATTCCTGATGGCAATGAACGTGTATTTCCCGGTGATGAAATTTGCGTCATTGGAACCGATGACCAAGTTCAAATATTTAAATCTTATCTGGATCAGAATGAAATTGAAGTTCCTGAATTAGTACAAGAAACCGCTATAATATTAAAACAAGTAGAACTAGAAAATGAAGAATTTATCGGAAAAAGCATTCGGAAATCACAGCTAAGAGAAAAAACGAATGGTCTGATCGTCGGGATTGAAAGAAATGAAAAACGGATTCTTAACCCGAATTCGGATATTATCTTAGAGAAAAATGATATTCTTTGGATTGTAGGAAACGAAAAATTACTCACTGCCTTTTTTGAAAAGTAAAACAAGGTCTTTTGTTGTACTCCAAGTTTGATAAAATTATAATTCAACAGGGTCCTCTTTTATTTGAGATGTATTTTACCATCGTCTAAAATAAATTATTATCTTTATTAAGAGACGTTCTCAATAAATCTATCGATTTTTTTGCCAGGATTTCTTGTTTTATTTTTAGTAGTACTGTAGCAATTAATATCATTATTAAATTTTAAATGCGAAAAAAAAATATAATTCAATAAGCTAATCACCTTATCAATTTTATGTCAAAAAACAAAATATTAATCCTATTTTCCCATCCACTTTACGAGAAATCGCACGCAAATAAAGCCTTGGTGGAAAATATTCCAGAATCAGAAAACATAACTTTCCATGATTTATACGAAGAGTATCCTGATTTTGATATTGATGTAAAACACGAACAGGTTTTGTTAAGTCAGCATGACATCATCATTTGGCATCATCCCATGTACTGGTATAGTTGTCCGCCATTGATGAAACAATGGATTGATATGGTACTGGAACACAACTGGGCATACGGAAAAAAAGGAAAAGCCTTGCAAGATAAAATTATTTTTCAAGTAATTACTACCGGCGGAGACAAAGAAAATTATTGCAAAACCGGCAGTGAACGGTACAGTATTCCCGAATTGCTCGAGCCGTTTAACCAAACCGCAAAAGTATGCAACATGATTTACTTACCCCCTTTTGTTGTGCATGGCACACACAATATGTCCAAAGATGATTATAAACAAAACGGTTTAATGTATGGCCATTTTCTAGATTACATAAACAACAATAATTTAGATACGGAAGTACTTTTGCAGTACCATTATTTGAACGAATGGTTTGCCACAATACAACAATAACATGGATACCAATTTTTTACTTCAGGCTATTATTTATTTATCAGCTGCCGTTATTTGTGTTCCTATTGCTAAAAAATTAGGATTAAGTTCTATTTTAGGCTATTTATTTGCCGGCATAATAATAGGCCCTTATGTAATGGGGTTTATTGGTCAGGAAGGCCAGGATATTATGCATTTTGCTGAATTTGGCGTTGTGATGATGTTGTTTTTAATTGGTTTAGAACTGGAACCCAGTAAGTTTTGGAAAATGAGGAAATTTATTATTGGAATGGGTTCCGCACAATTAGTTGGAACAACGCTTCTTTTATTTTTTGGATGTCTTTATTTTATGGATTGGAAATGGGAAACCACACTGGCCGTTTCCTTAGCGCTCGCATTATCCTCTACGGCCATTGTATTGCAAACTTTAAAAGAAAAAGGATTATCTAATACTTCCGTGGGACGTTCGTCATTTGCTGTTCTTCTTTTTCAGGACATCGCCGTAATTCCGATTTTAGCATTTTTGCCGCTTTTATCTACCGTAAATCTAGAAACTACAAATGAAATTCAACAATCCCTAATTACAGGTTTCTCCAGCTGGTTGCAAACTTTAATAGTCATCGGATGTATATCAACAATATATTTTGCAGGCCGCTTTTTATTTGTTCCGCTATTGCATATTATCGCCAAAACTCGGTTGCAGGAATTGTTCACCGCATCGGCATTGTTATTAGTTGTAGGCGTTTCTTATTTGATGCAGCTGGTTGGGTTAAGTCCCGCTCTAGGAGCATTTATGGCTGGAGTCGTACTGGCCAACTCTGAATTTCGTCATGAGCTGGAAGGGGATATTGCTCCGTTTAAAGGATTACTGCTTGGTCTTTTTTTTCTTGGAGTAGGCGCATCGATAAACTTTAAACTGATTCTTGACAATCCCCTTTTCATATTTGTTTTTGGAGCTATTCTTACTTTGGTTAAGTTTTTCGTTTTATTTATAATCAGCCGCTTTCATAAAAAGAAAATAGACCAAAACCTATTATTTGCTTTTGGGTTAAGTCAGGCAGGAGAATTTGGTTTTGTAATCATGAGCTTCTCTATGCAGCTAAACATCATTCCTAACATTTTGGCCAATCAAATCATGGCTGTTATTGCTATGAGTATGATAGCAACACCTTTTTTACTGTTAATAAATGAACGCTTAATTTATCCTAATTCAAAATTTCAAGAAAAGGAAACAAAAAAAGACAGTGATTATATTGATGAAGACAATCCTGTAATCATAGCTGGTTTTGGTCATTTTGGCAGTACAGTTGGCCGCCTATTAAGAGCCAATAACGTAAAATCAACGATCCTAGATTATGATTCTGATCGAATAGATGTATTACGAAAAATGGGATTCAAAGTATATTATGGAGATGCCACTCGTTTAGAATTATTGAAAGCTGCAGGTTGTGATACTGCCAAACTTTTTATTGCTGCCATTGATAATCCTACGGTAAATTTGCAAGTAATTGAAACCTTAAAAAAACACTTCCCAAATTTAAAGATCTTAACTCGTGCCCGAAACCGAATTGATGCCTATGAATTAATTGACCATAAAGTAGAACACATTTATCGGGAAACGTTATACAGTGCGGTCAATATGGGGGTAGATGCCTTAGTAGAATTAGGTCACAGGAAATATACCGCTACCAGACAAGGGCAGCAATTTATAAAATATGATGAAATTACCACCCGAAAATTGGCGGAAAAACGTCATGATAAAATGGCCTATCTGATCACCGTAAAAGAAGAAATTGAATTACAGGAACAATTGTTGAAAAGTGATATTTATTCCCAAGTTGCTGCCACCAATCACAGTTGGGACAGCGAGCATTTGAAAAACAACTTAGCAGATACTACAGAATAACGATTTTCCGAAAACTGAAAAAAGACATAATTAAAACCTTAAGCGGAATTAATTATGCCTTTTTTTATTGTTTAAAAAACTAAAAATTATCTTGAATAATTAGGCGCTTCTTTTGTAATGGTTACATTATGAGGATGACTTTCATTGATTCCGCTAGCTGTTATGCGAACAAAACGACCGGTTTCCTGTAAAGTTGGAATGTCTTTAGAGCCACAATACCCCATTCCGGCACGAAGACCACCAATAAATTGTTGCATGCTTTCGTTCAATTCCCCTTTGTAGGGAACCCTTCCTACAATTCCTTCCGGAACCAGCTTTTTTACATCATCTTCTACATCTTGAAAATAACGGTCTTTAGAACCTTCTTGCATTGCTTCAACAGAACCCATTCCACGGTACGACTTAAATTTTCTGCCTTCGAAAATAATAGTTTCTCCTGGAGATTCCATGGTACCTGCTAATAATGATCCTAACATTACACAATCAGCTCCTGCAGCAATAGCTTTTGGAATATCTCCAGTGTAACGAATTCCACCATCAGCAATAACTGGAACTCCAGAACCTTTGATCGCCGCAGCTACTTCAAGAACAGCTGAAAACTGAGGAAAACCAACGCCTGCTACAATACGAGTCGTACAAATAGACCCTGGACCAATCCCTACTTTTACTCCATCTGCACCATTCTCAACTAGATATTTAGCTGCTTCAGCAGTGGCAATATTACCAACAATAACGTCTAAGTTAGGGAATTTCGCTTTAACTAATTTTAGTACATCGACAACTCCTTTCGTATGTCCATGAGCAGTATCGATAATAACTGCATCTACTCCGGCATTAACCAAAGCAGTAGCCCTTTCAACAGCATCGGCAGTTACACCTAACGCTGCAGCTACACGTAAACGTCCGTATTTGTCTTTGTTTGCATTTGGTTTTTGAGTCAATTTAGTGATGTCTCTAAAGGTAATCAGACCCACTAATTTATAATCAGCATTTACTACTGGAAGTTTTTCAATTTTATGACCTTGCAAAACTACTTCTGCTTGTTCCAGAGAGGTACCTTCGGCAACAGTTACTAAGTTTTCACTGGTCATAACCTCAACAATAGGTCTTGAACTATTTTTTTCAAAACGTAAATCTCTATTGGTAACGATTCCTTTTAATATTTGATTTTCATCTACAATTGGAATACCTCCAATACCAAATTCTTTCATGGCATTTTTGGCATCTGCTACTGTTGAAGTTAATGGCAAAGTAACGGGATCGATAATCATACCGGATTCGGCTCGTTTTACTTTTCTAACTTTCGCAGCTTGCTGTTCGATGGTCATATTTTTATGCAAAACGCCTATTCCGCCTTCTTGAGCCATCGCAATTGCCATCGCGCTTTCGGTTACGGTATCCATAGCAGCGGATACAATAGGAACATTTAACGTTATATTTCTTGAAAATTTGGATTGAATACTCACTTCGCGAGGAAGCACATTTGAGTAGTTGGGAACTAATAGAACATCATCGTAAGTTAATCCTTCACCGATAATCTTAGAGTTGTGTGCGATCATTGCAATTGTAGTTGGAGTTTAATTGCGTGCAAATATAGATAATTTTAAGCAAAAAATCGCTATCATTTTCCAATAAATAATTAAATTGCCGTTCAAAGTCAATTCTTTGGTTCTAAAATACACCTTGGTTTCCAATCCAGAAAATCGGTTTAATTTATTTTGCTATGACAGAAACCCACACCAATTAAAAGGACTTTCTAATGAAGCCGTTTTTCTTTCGAGAACAAAATTTGGCTCGAATGCAATAGTCAATCAGGATAAAAATCAGTTCTTGAAATCCCTATTCGAAATGGTAAAGGAACTAATGTTCTTACTATTACTCTCCGCAACTAGTGCTTATTTCATTATTAGTGATTATGGAAACTGAATTTTGATGAGTGTAGCAATTGTATTGGTTTCCGCTATTTCACTGTATCCGGAATCCAAAAGCAGAACAGTAATTGAAGCCTTAAAAAATTATCCCGATCCAAAAGCAAAGTCATCTGCAACGGCTAAATCATTGAAATTTCAAGCGAGGAAATAGTTGTTGGCAACAAAACTCAACTAGGCATAAAAATAGGGCAATCATTCGGGAACTCTTGAATCATGGAAAAATAGCAGCTTAAAAACTAACGAAGTATTGTTAGATAGTACTTTATCTTTTACTGTTTTTGAAAATAACATTTAACCCCAGTTGAAAAGAAAGACTATTTGCCTTGGTAACATCGCGGTATTCCAAAAGATTATCAGCAAGAATATAGAAATTTACTGGTCCAAAATGACTGGACAATCCCAATCCTATATTCTTGTACGAATACGAATCTATGGTGTACGTGGCTTTCATTTGCAATGCCTTGAAGAGTTTTCGCCTGTAATAGGTGGTAAAAGCGACTAGTGGAGTTCGTGGTGTAGACATAACAAATAATTGGGCGCCAACTGCACTTTTATAAATAGTTTCCGGATCATAATTAAGACAATTGCAATCTTCTGGTCTTTCTTCGTCAAACGAATACTGAACCGAAGTATTAAATTTTGCTGGTCGCCAAGTTGTATAATCCGCATATAAGGTGTCCAAAGGAATGGCATCATTGAATTCCTTGTATCCGTTTCCTGCTGAATTACCGGAACTGAAATTTGGAATCACACCTTCATACTTATAGGTTCCTTTGTATGTTAAACTCTCTACTTCTTTGCTGTGTTTAATAAAACCCACATCAATAACACTGGCCGTAAGCTGTATGTTTTTCTTTGGATAATAGGTAAAACCAGCATCAAATCCCAAACCTAAATTACCTCCTAAAAAAGCTCTTTTAGTAATGTCTTTCGCCACATTAGGCTCGTAATTCTCATCATCATATTGAGCAATTCCAGACGTATTGAGTTGTAATTGTGAATAAATTATCTGTTCATAGACTCCTGTAGTGGAAGGAATAGTGTAAATGTAGCCTGAGTTATTGGTAGAATTAGCATTGTAAATACTCGAATAAATTTTCCCTCGTACTCCTAAAATAAACTTTTCATTGATGTTTTTATGAAATCCAACATGAAATACCGTTAGCAATTCTGCTTTGACACTCAAATCACCTAAATTAAAAACTTTTCCCAGATAAGCACTATTTCCGTCTAAAGCTAAAATGGCAATGTCTTTAGGAACATAACTCAACATATCAAATTCCTGATACATCCCAAACGAAATATAAGAATCATTTTGTTCTCCTTTGATTTTAAAACCTCCGTTAAAAATTTCTATTTGTTCATTGATCGCTACTCTGTCTTTTCTAGAAGATGAGAATACTGCATTGCGTAATTTTACATTAAAATCGACTCCGTTATCCGCAAATAAATCATACGCCGAAAATCCGCTTGAGCCTACATTTGCAGAAATTCCAGACAATAAAGGAACTCCAAAATACCAATTATATTTGAAATCTGCTCCCGGATTAGTCATCAAAGACTGAGGAACTGAAGTGAAATTATATAAAATTTGTTTGTTTTGCGAAAAGCAATCTACAGCTAGAAATAAAATAAAAATTAAGATTACTTTTCTCATTCCAGCACTAAATAAGCGGTTGCACCTGAACGCAGTTTCAAACTCCCAGCACTATCCTCGTTCAATAGTGCACCAGGCGACATTGTCAGTGTAAAAGCAATTCTGGTAGTTCTTTTTAATAAATCAAGCTGGGCATTTTCAAAAGTTTCTGTCTTAGTCATTTTGTTTTCCAGACCGGTATAAGCCGGAACAGTAAAATTTATAGCGTGAACGCGTTGGTAATTTTTGTCCAAAAACACTAGATCCACTGAATATGCTCTACTAATGGTGTTTTCCATTTCAAATGAAAGTTCCACTTTTTTTAATCGCTGTCTAAAAAAATCATCATTAAACACATCCAATACGGGTGCATCATAGATCACGCTTTGCTCTACTCCATTGGTGACAAAATCTTTTGCCAGAATATCAAAATATGCTAAATTAGATACAAAAATAGGCTCTAACTTTAAAGTGTTCACCTGATCATAATCTAAATCACTCGCGCATGAAAAAGAGAACAACAACAATATTAGTATTCCTATAACTCTATTGAAAGCCAGTAGTCTCATGGTATGATACGTTAAAGAAAAAAATTTGATTCGTATACTTAACGCATCAATGATAAACTTATTATTGCCAAAATAAAAGAGTTCCACACGGTTTCCTTTCTTTTATTTCTAGTGAAACTCTCCAAACAACTTAGAAGCCTCATTATAAGTACTTTCAAAACTCATTGGACTCATATTCGTATATTCTTTTTGGGCAGTAAAATATGATAATAATTTCTCCGTGGGCATGTTCCCAGTCAGATCATCAGTAGCCATCGGACAACCTCCAAAACCCTGAATGGCACCATCAAAACGACGGCATCCTGCTTTATAAGCGGCATCAATTTTCTCAAACCATTTATCAGGTGTGGTATGGAGGTGTGCACCAAATTCTATTTCTGGATATTGTGGAATTAAATTTGAAAACAAATACGAGATTACATCAGGGGCAGAACTTCCTACTGTGTCCGAAAGCGACAGGATTTTGACTCCCATACTGGCCAATTTTTGAGTCCATTCACCAACAATTTCAACGTTCCATGGATCACCATAAGGATTTCCAAAACCCATTGATAAATACGCCACGACTTCTTTGTTGCTTTTAGCTGCAATTTCAAGAATTTCCTGTAAGGTAATTAACGATTCAGCTATGGTTTTGTGGGTATTCCGCATTTGGAAATTCTCAGAAATCGAAAATGGGAAGCCCAAATAGCGTATTTCAGGATGAACAGCCGCAAGAGTTGCTCCTTGTGTATTGGCAATAATAGCCAATAATTTGCTTTTGGTTTGAGATAAATCAAGTTGTGCCAGAACTTCTGCTGTATCCTGCATTTGCGGAATTGCTTTTGGTGAAACAAAGCTTCCAAAATCTATAGTATCAAAACCCACACGCAACAAAGACTGAATATAAGTCACTTTTCTTGACGTAGGAATAAAGGGCTTGATGCCTTGCATGGCATCCCGTGGACATTCTATAATTTTTATTGGTTCCATAGAAAGCCAAAGATAGAAAAACAATTAAGATTATTAAATTATGATTTTTAAAATTTCTAAATTTGACATTATTACCTATTTTGGTAATAAATTAAAATATTACGTAATTTGGTAATAACAAATATTATTACGTAATTTGGTAATAATTTGATTCTAATCTTTTGAAATTGAATTTGATTTTTTAATTACAGTTGAAATATGATAAGTATAATCACAGGAGACATTATTAATTCGAAACAACTACCTTCTGCAATATGGATTGACGGCTTGAAAGAGCTATTGAATACCAAAGGTAAAAATCCGAGTGAATGGGAAATTTATCGGGGTGACGAATTTCAAATAGAAATTACAAATCCTGAAGAAGCACTACTCACAGCTTTACAAATTAAGGCGTATCTAAAAACGCTGAAACTCGATGCGAGAATGAGTATTGGTTTTGGTGATAAAACCTATTCTGGAGCAACAATTTCCGAAAGTAACGGAACTGCATTCGTTCGATCGGGGGAACTTTTTGAAACTTTAAAAAAACTAAAAACGACCTTAGCCATTAATTCCGGCACTAGCGATTTAGATACTGAAATAAATTTAATGCTGCGTTTAGGATTGACCTTTATGGACAATTGGCTGGCGCAATCGGCTGAATTTATTGTGGTTTCTATGGCAAACAAAATGCTTTCTCAAGAAGAAATAGGCACAAAATTAGGTATCAATCAAGCCGCTGTAAGTCGGAGACGAAAACGAGCACAATTTGATTTGGTATTAGAATTAGACAATCATTTTCGGAAAAAAATTAAAAACCTCCGTGTATGATTATTTTTGTAAAACTACTATTGGCCCATTTACTTGGTGATTTTTTGTTGCAACTCACATCTTGGGTTTTAGATTAAGAAAACAGGAAACATAAAAGTATTTATCTTTATATCCACACGTTTATTCACTTTTTTCTGGCTTGGATTTTAATTGGTAAGACTAATTTTGTTTAGTTTGCGACTGTACTAGCGGTAACACATGGAGGAATTGATTTTATGACATTACACGTTCAAAAAGACAAAACAAAACGCAATTGGTTCCTAATTGACCAACTTTTACATCTTATCGTACTCATAGCAATTACACTATTTTACAATAACGACCGTATCGATTTTGCATCATTTGACAATCAATTTTGGATCTTTGCAACCGGAATACTTTTACTGACACAACCTACATCGATACTGATAAAAAATATCATTTCGATTTGGACTCCAGAAAACAAAAAAAACGATGATTCTCTAACCAATGCTGGAAATTACATCGGAATATTAGAACGCTTATTTGTCTTTTACTTTGTAATTAGTACCCATTTTGAAGCCATCGGTTTTCTATTGGCTGCAAAATCTATCTTCTGTTTTGGAGATTTAAAAGAAGCCAAGGACCGAAAACTTACTGAATATGTTCTTATCGGAACCTTATTAAGTTTTGGAATTGCTTTATTGACAGGGCTTTTAATACAATATGGGATATTAGAATTTTTCTAAAATTTTCATATTTATGGCTTTCACTAAAGCTGGTCCTTCATAAATAAAACCGGTATACAACTGAATTAAACTTGCACCAGCGTCTAATTTTTCTATTGCATCTTCGGCAGAATGAATTCCCCCTACTCCAATAATCGGGAAGGCTTTATTGCTTTTCTCAGCTAAAAAACGGATTACTTCAGTAGACCGTTTTGATAATGGTTTTCCTGACAAACCCCCTAATTCGGCTTTATTTTCGGATTGCAATCCTTCACGGGAAATTGTAGTATTAGTAGCAATAACGCCCGCGATTTTAGTTTCCTTTATAATAGCAATAATGTCAAGTAACTGCTCATCTGTCAAATCAGGAGCAATTTTCAGCAGAATTGGCTTTTGCTTTGGCTTTGCCAAATTCTTATTCTGCAACGTTTGCAACAGTTGCGCCAATGGCTCTTTGTCTTGCAAAGCACGGAGATTTGGCGTGTTTGGCGAACTCACATTCACTACAAAATAGTCCACATAATCATATAAAGCGTCAAAACATATTTCATAATCTGAAGTCGCTTCTTCGTTTGGTGTCAACTTATTTTTTCCAATGTTTCCACCTATCAAAATACCTTTATTTTTTTTTAATCGTTCCACCGCTTCTTGAACTCCACTGTTGTTGAAACCCATTCGGTTAATAATGGCGCTGTCTTCTTTCAAACGAAACAAGCGTTTTTTAGGGTTTCCTTCCTGCCCTTTTGGGGTAAGTGTTCCTATTTCGATAAAACCAAAACCAAAGCTGGACAATTCTTTATACAACTTGGCGTCTTTATCAAACCCAGCCGCAAGTCCTACGGGATTTTTAAATTTTAGTCCAAAAACTTCTGTTTCTAATCGGGGATCCTTGACTTCATAAAGCAATTTAAAAAGAGAAGAAAACCCTGGGATTTTAGACAAAAAGTGAATTAATGAAAAAGTAAAATAGTGCACTTTTTCAGGATCAAACCAAAAAAGTATGGGACGTAAAAGTAATTTGTACATGGGTGCGTTGTTATGGAGTACAAAAATAGAATTATCTAACCGATAAATAAATATTTAGAAAATAATTTATATAAATCATTTTGATTACTAAAAATATCCGGGAGTACAACGCGTATTAGAGTTACTGATCCGTAAAAATGGTGACTCGGCAGGAATTACAAATTGTAATGCTTTTAATTCATGATGCCCAACAGTAAAGCAATAGTAGTCCGAAAAAATCTAATTCCTATTTTTAGTGGTTTAATAAAAGACGGAATCACCAACTTTTATATAAAAATAGTACCTATATTGATAGAGGAAAATCACTGGGACTTTGGACAAAAAAAATGGAAAATGGAAACTTTTCCGCGATTGTTTTAACGCTGATATACCAATGGCAAAAATGTAATCGTTAATTATTTGCCTATACCGACACAAAAATAATAGTGCAGGCATTGTTATTTCAAAAGATTAAAATAAACAAAATTCACACCAACATTTACTTAAAAATGCTCCTTAAAAAATGATTATATTTGCATAAAACAAAGAAAAATGCAACATATCATAGACCGTTTTATCAGTTATGTAATTATTGATACCGAATCTGATTCAAACTCAGAAACTACTCCAAGTACCACAAAACAATGGACTTTAGCCCATAAACTGGTTGACGAATTAAAAGCTATAGGAATGCAAGACGTAACAATAGATGACAAATCATATATTATGGCTACTTTGCCCAGTAATGTGGCTCATGAAGTGCCAATCATAGGATTTATTTCTCATTTTGACACTTCTCCGGATTTTTGTGGAGCCAATGTAAAACCTCAAATTGTGCGCAATTATGATGGAAAAGATATTGTATTAAATGCAGATAAAAACATTGTATTATCCCCGAGTTATTTCAAAGATTTACTGCAGTATAAAGGACAAACACTAATCACTACAGATGGCACAACATTACTAGGAGCTGATGACAAAGCCGGAATTACAGAGATTGTTACCGCAATGGAGTTTCTGATCAATAACCCGGAAATCAAACACGGAAAAATACGAATTGGCTTCACACCAGACGAAGAAATTGGTCGTGGTGCCCACCATTTTGATGTAGATAAATTTGGAGCTGAATGGGCGTATACTATGGATGGTAGCCAGGTAGGCGAATTAGAGTATGAAAATTTTAATGCAGCTGGTGCCAAAATCACTTTCAAAGGCAAAAGCGTACATCCTGGTTATGCCAAAGGGAAAATGATCAACTCTATGCTGATTGCCAATGATTTTATCAATGAACTCCCCTCCGGAGAAACACCTGAAGAAACTAAAGGATACGAAGGTTTCTTTCACGTACATCACATAACAGGAAGCATCGAAGAAACCGTTTTAGAACTTATTATTCGGGATCATAACAAGAAAAAGTTCGAAAGGCGTAAAGAATTAATCGAGAAAATTGTTCGAAAAATCAATAAGAAATTTGCAAAACAATTTGGTGAAGACATAGTTATCACTGAGATTAAAGATCAATATTACAATATGAAAGAAAAGGTTCTGCCTGTAAAACACATTGTAGATATTGCTGAAAAAGCAATGAAAGAAATAGGAATCAAACCGCTTATTAAGCCTATTCGTGGTGGAACAGACGGTTCACAATTATCCTATAAAGGATTACCATGTCCTAATATATTTGCAGGAGGACACAACTTTCACGGAAAATACGAATACGTTCCTGCTGAAAGCATGCAAAAAGCAGTTGAAGTAATCGTGAAAATTGCTGAGCTAACAGCATTAGGAGATTCAATTATAAAATAAGCCTAATTTAGAATATTCAAAAATCAATACCTATTCTTGGGATAAAAATAATAATTGGTATGCCTAATTATAATTTCTCAAATTAATTATTGCCACAACAGAATTAGCAGCAGTATTTCAGAAATTCTATCCTTGCAAACAATACGAATTCTTAGCATATCTTGAAACAGCAAAACGAGACGAAATTAAACGTTCCGGTATTGAAAAAAGAATACGAATACTATCAGAAAATATTAGTCTTAATGACAAATATGGATGACATTAAGTCCCATTTCTAAGAACTCAGAGTGGGACTTTTTAATTTAAAAAACACTAAGAAAAGAACATTCACTACAAATCATTCAGAGTAAATCTCCCTAAAATCTTACTTATAGTCTTTCATCAACAATTGTCTCCTACCTCTATTTCTGGTATACTTGAAACTTCCAATTTAGAATATTGAAAAGCTTAACATTCGAAAATAAATTAAATCATTATATTTGCTAACAATTACTTAACCATTTATTAACATTGAGCCATTTTTTTTAAGTTTTTAATAAAATCAAAAACGACACTAATAATACACACTATGATACAAAAAAAAGAAAATCCTACAGTACCTACTTCCGTAAAACCTGAAATTGATAAACCCGTAAGGGCACCCAAAAACAAAGTTATCCAACCTTCTGAAGAAACTATAGTCCCACTTAATGAAGTAGTAATAACTGAAACAATAGAAGAAACCATAGAAATTTCAGTAGAAGACAAAGACGATACAACTGTGGAAGTTCTAAATAAAAAGGACGATACAAAAGATCTTAAAAAGAAGTTAAAAATAAAAGACAAAGACATGAAAGACAAAGACAAGAAAAAGGCTAAAAAAGCTGACGCAAAAGAGAAAGCAAAGCAAAAAGCGAAAGCGAAAGCAAAAAAGGCAAAAAAAGCAAAAAAGGATAAAGCAAAAAAAGCAAAAGTAAAAGCCAAGATAAAAGCCAAGAAAGCCAAAGCAAAATCTAAAAAAGCAAAGAAAGCAAAGAAAAGCAAAAAATAATCCGATTATTTTTTATCCAAAAAAGTCCCAATCCGAAACTGGATGGGACTTTTTTAATTTCTTAAACCAAAAATTATTTTTTGTTCAATACTGCACTCATTTCCATAGAAATAGCAGAACGCTCCATTTTTAATTTTCCTGACATCGTCTCTACAACAACCGTTGTATCCGCTAGTTCAGAAACTTTTCCGTGAAGACCACTTTTGGTGATGATTTTATCCCCTACTTTCAGTGTGCTTTCAAATTCTTTTTCGTTTTTTGCTCTTTTTTGTTGTGGTCTGATCATAAAGAAATAGATCACCACAAACATTAGCAGATAAGGAGAATACTTCAAAAATTCTTGCATAATACTTTTATTTTTTAATTATTACATTAAACCACGACCGGCTTTAATAATTCTTTTGCTGGTCTGAAGCTCTTTTACTAAATTGTCTAAAATTCCGTTGATAAAAATACTACTTTTTGGAGTAGAATATTCTTTGGCAACCTCTAAATATTCGTTAAGAGTTACTTTTACGGGAATAGACGGGAATTTCAAGAACTCACAAATTGCCATTTTTAGAATGATAGTATCTATTTCGGCAATCCTATCACTGTCCCAGTTGGGCGTTTTATCCACGTATTCCTTGGCTAATTCCGTTTCATTCAAGACTGTTTTTCGGAACAAGTCTTTCACGAAATCCTTATCTTCATTGTCTTTATATAACTTTGGCACTCTGAAATTATCATCTTCACCAGATTTGATTACCTTCAATTGCTTGATAATATGTGTGTTTACTAACGGAATATCATCCACCCAAGTCAATTTGTCATCTTCCAGATACTCATACAATTTCTCGTTAGGCACAATTACATCCATGAATAAATCAACAATAAACTGTCGATCTTCCTCAAAGGTGCTCACCGCATTATTCATGTATTGTGCATACAACGTGCTGGCTTTAATATCATTCAAAAGCAATAAAATATAATCGTCGTTTAACGTCCAATTATTGATTTTACGGTTTTCCAGCGCGATACTTAATGAATTATTTTCGGAAAGAATTTGAAAAATTCTATTTTTGATGAATTTTTCGTTTGGTTTACGTTCCTCAGGAGTTGCAAGATGTTTCAAACTGGATTTATGCAAAAAAATAGTTTCTGTTTTGCAAATTTCAATCAGCGAAGAAAGCATTATAAGATATAAATCTTGAATATTGTCGATACTGTAAAAAAGGAATTTTTCTTCTTTTTCCAGATTATCTGAACCGCTTTGATGCATCGCATAAATGGATTGCATAACCTTGACGCGAATGTGTCTTCTATTTACCACCTTGTAAGAACTTTTATTAATTAGGGTGCAAAAATAAGTATTTCATTTTTTAAAATAAAATATATAATCGGTTATTTTATTGCATTCAATCAACAGTATTCAGTGAATGGTACAAAAATGTTCGCTGAATACTGAAAACTGAGCCTTGAAAACTACTTTTTATTGTTTTCTATTTTTCTTTGATAGATGCGATTTTGAGCAATCGTCAAAGCCGCATGATGCGTTGTCATGTTGTTTGCAAGGGCAAAATCAAATATTTCTAAGGTTGTGTTGTAAATATTTTCTGTTTTACGCATGATCTCCGCTTTGTCATAATGTGCTAATTCAGCATACACATTGATAATTCCTCCGGCATTAATCAAAAAATCAGGCGCATATAAAATGCCTCTTTCTTGCAGAATTGCTCCGTGAACATTCTCATCCGCTAATTGATTATTAGCAGCTCCAGCAATAACTTTGGCTTTAATTTTATAAACAGTATTGTCATTTAAAGTTGCTCCCATGGCACAAGGCGCGTAAATATCAACATCAGCACTGTACAAATCGTCTCCTCTGAAAATTGCTGCATGGTACTTCGCTCCTACTTCATTCAGTTTTTCTTCATTGATATCAGCAATGGTGACAATAGCTCCTTCTTTAGTCAAGTAATCAACTAATGTTTCGCCAACGTGACCAATTCCTTGTACCAATACTTTCTTACCACTCAAAACATCCGACCCAAATTGTTGTTTTGCAGCCGCTTTCATGCCTAAATATACTCCGTAAGCCGTAACAGGTGATGGGTTTCCGGAACCACCTCTTGATTCAGAAATTCCAGTAACATACGGCGTTACATCTCTTACGGTATCCATATCTTTAGTTTCCATTCCCACATCTTCAGCAGTAATATATCGTCCGCTTAAAGAATGTACGAATTCACCAAATTTACGCATCAACTCCGGGGTTTTTTGTGTTTTGGCATCGCCAATAATCACCGCTTTACCGCCACCAATATTCAATCCTGTAATTGCTGCTTTAAAAGTCATTCCGCGTGAAAGTCGCAGTACGTCGTTTAGGGCTTCCCATTCATTCGCGTAATTATACATCCGCGTACCACCCAAAGCAGGACCCATAACCGAATTATGAATACCAATAATTGCTTTTAAACCTGTATCTTTGTCGTTGCAAAATACAATTTGTTCATGATCATCAAATGATAATTGACCAAAAACGGGATCCATTTTTTGAAGTTCCTTTACAGTAGTGAAAGCTGCATTCATAGTGTGAAATTTTTATAATGATAAAATTATGAATTTGTCAAAAAGACGATCCAAAATTACACAAAAAATAAATATGCGGTAACATCTTATATAAAAATTGTTTATTCAGCAATTTACACAATCGAAAAATTATTATTAAAATTACTAAAAGAAAAATTTTATACCATCAATAAAACTATTTCAACATAGAATATCATAAAAATGAAAGAATTACGTTATTTAAATAAATATTTCGTCAAATACAAATACAGTTTTTTACTGGGGATTGTTTTTACCATTATTGCACAGATCTTTATGCTTTTTACACCCAAGCTGATCAGCAAGTCTTTTAAGGTAATTGAGGCTTTCGCCAAAGATAAAACCGTAGCCAAATCAGTCATTCACGAGGAATTAGTTGCGAATATTTTACTAATTATTGCCACAACAATCATTGCTGGTTTTCTTACTTTTTTGATGAGACAAACCCTAATCGTGATGTCGCGCCACATCGAATTTGATCTAAAAAACGAAGTGTTTCGGCAATATGAGAATTTATCTCAAAATTTTTACAAACAAAATCGTACCGGCGATTTGATGAACCGAATCAGCGAAGATGTATCCAAGGTCAGAATGTATGTAGGTCCTGCGGTGATGTATACTATAAATACCGTAATTCGTTTTGCTATTGTAATTGTGTATATGTATAACGTATCGCCAAGATTGACTCTGTATACCTTGCTGCCTTTGCCGCTATTGTCCTATGCCATTTTTAAACTTAGTTCCGAAATCAACGTAAGAAGCACTATTTTTCAACAATATTTATCTAAAGTTTCTAGTTTTTCACAGGAGATATTTTCAGGAATCCGAGTGATCAAAGCATATTCATTAGAAGATCAACACCAAAAAAACATGGTGAATTTAGCCCATGAGAGCAAAAGCAAAAGCTTGAATTTAGCCAAAGTACAATCTTTATTTGGACCATTAATGCTTGCCCTTATAGGAATCAGTAACTTAGTGGTCATCTATTTTGGTGGTCTGATGTACATTGATGGAACGATCAAAAGCATTGGAACCATCGCTGAATTCATCCTATATGTCAACATGCTGACCTGGCCCGTGGCTTCACTAGGTTGGGTTTCGTCAATGGTTCAGGAGGCCGAAGCCTCTCAAAAAAGGTTAAATGAATTTTTGAAAATTGAACCCGAGATAAAAAACAAAAACGAAAACAAATCCATAATTGAAGGTTCTATTTCTTTTGAAAACGTAAGTTATACCTACGAGGACACTAACATCAAAGCGTTACAAAATATTTCGTTCACAGTAAAAAAAGGAGAAACCTTAGCCATTTTAGGAAAAACAGGTTCCGGAAAATCGACTATTTTATCGTTGATTTCCAGAATGTATGATGTTACAGCCGGGAAAATAAATATTGACGGAAATGAAATAAGCACCATTAATCTGTTTGATTTACGCAACAGCATTGGTATTGTGCCACAAGATGCCTTTTTGTTTTCGGACAGTATCAAGAATAATATTATGTTTGGGAAAGAAAATGCTTCAGAAGAGGAAGTGAAATCTGCTGCCAAAAGTGCTGTGGTACATGACAACATTATGGGCTTCAAAAAACAATACGAAACGGTTCTGGGCGAAAGAGGAATTACACTTTCCGGAGGTCAAAAACAAAGAGTTTCCATTGCCAGAGCAATTATTAAGAATCCCCCTATTTTACTTTTGGACGATTGCTTGTCAGCAGTGGATACTGAGACCGAAGAAGCGATATTAAACAATTTGCAAGAAATCTGCAAGGACAAAACAACTATTATAGTGAGTCACCGCGTATCATCAGCTAAAAATGCCGATCGAATTATCATTATCGAAAAAGGACAAATTATCCAACAAGGCTCTCATAATCAATTGATAAATCAAGAAGGGTATTATGCTGCTTTGTATTTGAAACAACTTTCAGAAAAAGAAATGCTATAATTGTTGTATAATACATATTTTTTATAGATTTTTGGATACTAGTTAACAACCATAAATTGACAGAAAGGATTATGAGAGAACATGACATGTTAGAAAAAGAAGAGATATTTTCTAAAGTTTTAAGAGCTGGAAGAAGAACGTATTTCTTTGATGTGAGAGCGACAAAAGCAGATGATTATTACATTACCATTACTGAGAGCAAGAAATTTACGGAAGAAGATGGATCTTTCCATTTCAAAAAACATAAAATCTATTTATACAAAGAAGATTTTGCTGCTTTTGCAGAAATTCTTGGCGAAATGACTTCTTATGTTTTGAACCACAAAGGCGACGAAGTAATATCAGAAAGACACCAAAAAGATTTCAAAAAAGAATATGCCTCTGAGAAATCAGAAGATGAAATCATACCGCAAACATCAACTTTTACCGATATAGAATTTGATGATATTTAATATTTAGTTCCTTACTTACCAATAAAAAAGTCCAAAAATCATCTGATTTTTAGACTTTTTTGCTATAGAAAATTAATTTACAGTTGATTACAAGAATTCCTTTCACAAATTAGCCAATTCGCAATCCGTTTTGAATTTTGAAATCCGGCGCCAGTAAAATCACGTCCCCTTCCTGACCAACTGCTCCTAAAATTAAACATTCACTACTAAATTTTCCAATTTGTTTTTTAGGAAAATTGACTACGGCAACAATCTGTCGGTCTAGCAAATCCTCTTTCCGGTACCGTTTCGTTATTTGTGCGGATGTTTTTCGGATTCCAATTTCGGAACCAAAATCTATTGTGAGCTGATACGCTGGTTTTCTCGCTTCGGGGAAATCATTCACTGCCAGAATTGTTCCTATACGCATCTCTACTTTTTCGAATTCAGTCCAGGATAATTCCATAAAATCTTAGTTTTAGTTTTGAGTTATAAATATACTATTTTAACTATTTATACAACGCCAATCCGCAAGGAAAAACCAGCTCTTCATCGACAAACTCAAATACAGCAATAGTGATAGAAATATCCGTGACATATTCCTTACCAATAAAAACCTAAAATACGAGTCCTTCACACAAAGGAATAATATGGCCTTTTTTTACTTTTTCATGTATAAGTTAATTATATTCGTAGTTTTGTGCCTCAATAAAACAGTAACTATACATTGAATCAATCCTACGCAATGATCACCATACAAGAAGCAAAAACAAAAAGCGAATTAACTGATTTTATCAAATTCCCTTTTTCTTTATACAAAAACAATAAAAACTGGGTTCCGCCATTAATTGCTGAAGAACTGGAAGGATTTGATAAAACAAAAAATCCCGCTTTTGAAACTGCCGAAGCCTATTTTTATGTTGCTAAAAGAAATACCAAAATAGTAGGCAGAATTACGGCAATTATCAATTGGAGTGAGGTAAATGATCAGCAAAAAAAGAAAGTGCGTTTTGGCTGGTTTGACGTCATTGATGACATCGAGGTAACTAAAGCCCTTTTAGAAAAAGTATATGAATTAGGACGGAAAAACAATTTAGAACATGTTGAAGGCCCGATGGGATTTTCAAATCTAGACAAAGTAGGTATTCTGACCGAAGGTTTTGACCAAATAGGAACCATGATTACTTGGTACAACCATGAATATTATGCACGTCATTTTGAGCAATTGGGCTATGTAAAAGAGAAAGAATATATTGAGAGTAAATTTCCTTTTGAAAACGTAAAACTACAATTTTTTGAAAAAGCAAATGATTTAGTCAAAAAAAGATACCAGTTAAGTCCGCTTAATTTCAAAACAACTAAAGAGGTCATGCCTCATGTGGATAAAATGTTTGATTTATTTAATAAATCCTACGCTTCCCTATCGTCATTTGTGGCTATTTCCGACACTCAAAAAGAGTATTTCAAGAAAAAATACATCAGCTTTATCAATCCTGAATTTATAAAATTTGTAGAAGACAAAGATCATAACATCGTGGCCTTTAGCATTGTGATGCCTTCTTTTGCAAAGGCAGTACAAAAATCCAAAGGGAAATTATTCCCGTTTGGATTTCTACATTTACTATTGGCAAAAAAATACAGCAAAGATGTCATTTTCTATCTGATAGGCGTATTGCCGGAATATCAAAACAAAGCCGTTACCGCAATTATTTTTAAAGAATACTATGAAACTTTCCAAAAAAAAGGGATTGTTAATTGTTTTAGAACCCCTGAATTAGCTGATAATGCTCCCAGTCTAAACTTGTGGAAACATTTTAATCCATTAATTCACAAACGAAGATGCACGTATCGGTTAGAATTGTAGTATTTGACAAGTATTGAATTAAAAAAATTCATCAGTTTTGCTGATGAATTTTTAGTTTTAAATGCCTGCATGCTAAATTCTTAAAAGGAAATTATAAATCAAAGGATACAATTTACTTTTGACAACACCACACTTACATTAAATTTTAATTGCTTTCTATCTTTAAACGTTACTTTCCCTTTATTATCAACCACATCACCATAACCTTCCACATAAGTATTCCCTTTTTTTAAGAAAACAACTTGCCGCACAGTCACAAGCCCTTCGGACATGAAGGTATACGCTGCATAAAGCGTATCTCCTTTTATTTCTCCTACTAATGTCCCATTATTTTTATCTTTTTCATAGAAATTATACCTTAATTTTCCTGAAACATATTGCTCATTTTCTATTTTCAAAATCATAGAAATGGTATCATTCTTTATAACGCCGGTGTAACATTCTTCCAGAATAGACTCTTTAACATCCTTTTCTATAGAAACATTTGGACTTGCGGCTTCTTCCAGCTGTTTACTTTTATGACATGAAATTAAAAAACTAAAAAAAATAACACCCAATACAATCCCTTTTTTCATACCCTTTGTTTTTTGTTGTATAAAGATATCACTTCTTTTTAAGTATAAAAAAAAATCCATCCTGCTAAAGAAAGCAGGATGGATTAGAATAACTTATTTTATAAGACTAAGCGTCTAAATCAACTTTTGTTTTACTTGCAATCTCTTTATAGGTTCCATTTTCTAATTTTTCACGAATGGCTTCAAAAGCAACTAGTGTTTCCTCAATATCTGATAATTCATGTGAGGTTGTAGGTATCATTCTCAATAAGATAATTCCTTTTGGAATAACAGGATAAATTACAATCGAAAGGAAAATTCCGTAATTCTCTCTCAAATCGTTCACCATAACCATAGCTTCCGGAACACTGCCTTCTAAATAAACAGGAGTAACACATGTGTTTGTGTCTCCAATATTAAAGTTTCTGGTTCGTAATCCGTTTTGTAATGCATTAACATTCTCCCAAAGTTTGTCTTTCAATTCTGGGTGATTACGCAACAATTCCAATCGTTTCAAAGAACCAATTGTTTGAATCATTGGCAAGGACTTAGCGAACATTTGAGAACGCATGTTGTATTTAAGATAATCGATAATGTCTTTATCCGCAGCTACAAAAGCACCAATATTAGCCATTGATTTAGCAAAAGTGGAAAAATAAACATCAATATCATCCTGAACTCCTTGCTCTTCACCTGCTCCGGCACCTGTTTTTCCAAGTGTTCCAAATCCATGTGCATCATCAACAAGCAAACGGAAATTATATTTTTGTTTCATGTCCACAATCTCTCTCAATTTTCCTTGCTGTCCACGCATTCCAAAAACGCCTTCCGTTATAAAAAGGATTCCTCCTCCAGTTACTTTAGCTAATTTTGTGGCGCGTTGCAGGTTTTTTTCCATACTTGCAAGATCGTTATGACGGTATGTAAAACGTTTTCCCATGTGCAAACGAACACCATCAATAATACAAGCATGTGCATCAACATCATACACAATTACATCATTTTTAGTTACTAATGCATCAATTGTAGACATAATTCCTTGGTAGCCAAAATTCAATAAATATGCTGACTCTTTGCTTACAAAAGCAGCTAATTCATTTTCTAATTGCTCATGATATTTGGTATGTCCACTCATCATTCGGGCTCCCATAGGGTAAGCTGCTCCATATTGTGCAGCCGCATCAGCATCTGCCTTCCGTACTTCCGGGTGATTAGCAAGACCCAAGTAGTCATTTAAACTCCAATTCAAAATATCTTTCCCATCAAACTGCATTCTTGGACCTAACTCACCTTCTAATTTAGGAAAAACAAAATAACCTTCCGCTTGTGAAGCCCATTTTCCTAATGGTCCTTTATTGTTTTGAATCCTTTCGAATAAATCTTTTACCATAATATATTAAGTAATAATTTTAATTTTTAAGAAGTTGCAAAAATAATTATTTATATTTTATAAAGGACTTGAAAACAAATTTATTTTTAGTTTATTACAACGATAATTCCTGACAATTTCCTACTATATGCGATATCTGTTACATTATCTAAAAAAAAATGCTTCATTCCTGCTAATAACACAACAAAAAGTATATCTCACAAAACTTTGAAACGATTTTGATTCAAAATCGTTTTATCAATAAACATTGTATCTTTGAATAAATATTTCAATACTAAAGTTTATGGCACAGGACACAAAAGAGTTAAAATTAGCGGTTCTAATTGATGCTGATAATGTTCCCTACAGCAATGTAAAAGGAATGATGGAAGAAATTGCTAAATTTGGCACACCAACCACCAAACGTATTTATGCTGATTGGACGAAACCTAATGCTGGTGGATGGAAAAGTGTTTTATTAGAGCATGCCATTACGCCTATTCAACAATACAGCTATACTGT
Organism: Flavobacterium sp. GSP6; assembly: GCF_003984855.1. Lineage (NCBI taxonomy): Bacteria > Pseudomonadati > Bacteroidota > Flavobacteriia > Flavobacteriales > Flavobacteriaceae > Flavobacterium > Flavobacterium sp. GSP6. The sequence continues at coordinate 38,518 of NZ_RYDO01000013.1, read as the reverse complement.
AGGAAAAAACTCCTCAGATTCAGCGATGATTATTGACGCAATGGATCTATTATATTCTGACAAAGTGGATGGTTTTTGTATTGTATCCAGTGATTCTGATTTTACCCGTTTAGCAATTAGGCTTAGAGAATCCGGTATGAAAGTGATTGGTATTGGAGAGCAAAAAACACCCAATTCATTTATTGTCGCCTGTGATCGCTTCATCTATATTGAGGTTCTGGATGGCGCAATCAAGAAAAAAACAAAAAAACCAACGGCCACTGATCCTAAAAAAATTGCCCCAAAAACGTTGAACAAAATTGATTTGCACACCATTGAATTAATAGAATCAACCATTGAAGACATAGGTGATGACAGTGGATGGGCATTTCTCGGTGACGTAGGAAATCTTATTGTGAAGAAAAAACCAGAGTTTGATCCTAGAAATTATGGCTTTTCTAAATTAACTCCAATGTTGAAATCATTGACCGATATTCTGGAAATTGACGAAAGAGACTCCGATAAAAAAGGAATCAAACACGTTTATGTACGATTGCGATTTAGTTAACTAATTTTTTGATTGCCTCATATAGCACTTCTTTTTTGATTGGTTTAGACAAATAATCATTCATTCCTATTTCCTTAACCCGCTGTTTTGTGGCCTCCATGACATCCGCTGTTACAGCAATAATAGGAATATGACTATTGTGTATACCTGCTGCTCCATTTCTTATTGCAATTGTAGCTTCATAACCATCCATCACTGGCATTTGAAGGTCCATCAGTACAATATCAAATTGATTTTTAATCAATGCCATTATCCCTTCCTGACCATTATTAGCAAACATAACTGTGGTATTCAACCATTTTTTAGTAATCATTTTGATCACCATCTGGTTTATAGGATTGTCTTCAACTACTAAAATGGATTTCCCTTCTAAATCATTTTCAATTCCCATTTTAGCAGTTGTTCCTATGCCTTTTTTTTGTTCAGAGACCTCAAAATCAATCGTCATGACACAGGTGGTTCCCACATTAATCACGCTATCCATTTTAATACTTCCGTTTTGCATATCTACCAATGTTTTCACGATATAAAGTCCTAATCCAAGTCCGCTGAATTTTTTCTTATTATCACTACTCTTTTGATAAAAAGAATCAAAAATACGTTCCCTTTTATCAGGAGAAATCCCCACCCCGGAATCTGAAATGGTCAATATCAAGCTCGCCCTGTTGCCGGGCAATAATTCCGCATCAATAGTAAACTTCACACACCCTTTTAAGGTGAATTTAATGGCATTACTTAATACATTATTAACGATCTGAACCAATCGATTAGCATCTCCAATCAAAAAATCAGGAATATTCTTTGATTTCGAAAATTGAAACTCAAGTCCCTTTTCATTCGCTATATTGATCGCATTATTATTTAAATACTCTAAAACCTGTACGGGATCAAATGGATTGTTTTCCAGTTTTAATTCCCCTTTTTCAATTTTAGAAAAATCAAGAATATCATTGACCGAACTCAATAAACTATACGAAGAATACTTTATGATTTTGCATTTATGTTTGATCGTATCATCTTCAACTTCATTAGAAATTGACTCAATCAAATTCATAATAGCATTCAATGGAGTACGTAATTCATGACTAATATTGGATAAAAAATAAGATTTCAAATCATTCATTTCTTCAGAACGAATCAAAGCAAGACGATTGAGGTTGTCTTTTTCATTTTTAAGATTCCGAATCAAATTAGCCATAGAAAGGGAAAGAAAAATAACTTCCAAACCAGTACCTAATTTAGAGCTGTTATCTGTTAGAAACGAATTGGGAATTTGACTGAAGTTATTGAGAATAAAAATGCCAAAGCCGAGCACCAAAAAGAAAATACCCATTGTAAAAAAACCATCTACATGTATTTTTTTACAATACAGATACACGACAGAACTTATAATCAAGATAAGAATCAGCAATCCCAGCACGTTTGCCAATGGATAACACAAAGCTAAAGCCTTAGGAACAAATAAAATACATACAATTAAAACAAAAGCTAAAAAATAAAGAACAGTAAACAAAAAGTAAAGTATTTTATTATGTTTTTTGATATTCAAAAAAACTTCACTGTATTTGCCCAGCAAAAAACCTGCAATCATCGCAAAAAGCAACACTGCACGAAGCGAAAACCAACCGCCTTTAGGGGTAATTAACTCATAAAAATAACCATCTAAAGAGAACTGCATTAAGCCGATAAAAACAACATATAAACTATAATATAAAAATGCTTTTTGGCGTAAGGCAAAATAGAAGAATAAATAAATAATAGAAACAATGGCCAGAATACCATAGAATATACCAAAAAACAACTGCTCGTTTGAAATCAACTTTATAAAGTTTTCTGAAGAGTACAACATGACCGGCATGTTGACAACTTCACCATCACTTTTTAGATGCAAAAATAATTGCTGCCTCGAATTTGGCAAAATTTTAATCTTAAAAATAGTTTTACGATTATCAAAACTTCGCTCAGAAAAGGGCATATTATCACCGCTTACCATTTTGGTAATTTTCCCCGAAGTGCTATCAATAAAATACAATTCTACTAAATCCGTTATAGGTCTGGCCGTTTCTAAATAATAATTCAAAGTCCGATCACTAGCGTTTATAAGCTCCGTTTTTGACCAAAAATTATTTTGAGAAAAACCTAAATCATCATTTTCAGTTTGAAGTTTTTTAGGATTAAATGAATTAAAGTTGGCAAGAACATAGTGAATATCTAGATTTCTTTGACCAACATCTGCAACTGTAGTGTAATTGTGCAATGAAACTTCTTTGGGTATAGTTCCATTACTGAATTCATATTGAGAAAATGATTTAGTAAAAAACAATACAACTAAAGAAACATAAATCCATTTATCTATTTTTTTACCCATCGCCGCAAACTGTATAATTAAATATTAGTTTATATACGTTGAAAGATAAAGTTTGGTTTTATAACAGGTTTTAAAATTGCTAGCATTTGATACAAAAAAGTAACTCGTTGGGTTTACTAATTCAAAGCATAATAACCCCCTTCAAATAGAGCTTACAACACCCGAATTCAAACGTTCATTTTCAAACGTTCATTTTCAAACTTTTAAATGCAATGTTTAACAAATATTTCCTTTATGATAGCGTTTAGAAAGCACCATAAAAAAATACTGTTGCCATGTTTGACACAACTATGAATTAAAAACCCCTCCTTTCACAAAAGCCTAGCCCAGATTGAAACGGCATCCTTTTCTTGCTTTCTTTAAGCAAGGAAAGATACAGTGTAAAGCTGGAAATAGCTCCTGAAGAAAAGTTTAATCGCTGAATTGGTTAAATGGTTATTTGAAAACCTTGGCATCTTTGTACCTTTACCCTTTTCAAACTAAGATTTAAAATTATGCGCATTGATATTGTTACTGTTCTGCCAGAATTATTGCGAAGTCCGTTTGAGGCTTCGATCATGAAACGAGCTATTGACAAAGGTCTGGTGGAAGTTCATTTTCATAATCTGCGGGATTACACGACCAACAGACAAAAAAGCGTAGATGATTATCCCTATGGCGGTGGCGCCGGAATGGTGATGACCGTACAGCCTATCGACGCCTGTATTACGCATTTGAAAAGCGAGAGAGCCTACGATGAAATCATTTACATGTCGCCGGACGGGGAAACCCTAAACCAGAAAATGGCCAATACGATGTCAATGTATGAAAATATTATTATCCTTTGCGGACATTATAAAGGAGTAGATCAGCGGGTACGCGATCATTTTATTACCAAGGAAATCTCTATTGGTGATTACGTTTTGAGTGGTGGTGAATTAGGCGCATTAGTATTATCAGATGCATTGATCCGATTGATTCCTGGTGTTTTGAGTGATGAAACCTCCGCATTGACGGATAGTTTTCAGGACGGATTATTATCAGGTCCTATATACACTCGTCCGGCAGATTACAACGGATGGAAAGTTCCGGAGGTTTTGACCAGCGGGAATTTTGCCAAAATTGACAAATGGCGCGAGGATATGGCCTACGAACACACGAAGAACAGACGACCGGATTTGTTGGAAGATTAAAATTTGTTTGAAGTTTAAGGTTTAAAGGTGGCATTCAAGAACTTCTAAACTTTAAACAAGAAAAACTTTAAACTTTAAACTTTTTTATTTACTTTTGCACCCACATTAGCTCAACCTCTGGCGAGATCCGTGAATGTTGACTTAATACAAACCATAATTAAAAAATATCATGGCAGATTTAATGAAATTCGTTCAAGACGAATTTGTAACAAGAAAAGATTTCCCAGTTTTTGCAGCTGGAGATACTATCACTGTTTACTACGAGATTAGAGAGGGTGAAAAAACAAGAACTCAGTTTTTTAAAGGAGTTGTTATTCAAAGAAGAGGTTCTGCTAATACAGAAACGTTCACGATTCGCAAAATGTCAGGTGCTATTGGTGTAGAGCGTATCTTCCCAGTAAACTTACCAGCTTTACAAAAAGTGGAAATCAACAAAAAAGGTGCAGTTCGTAGAGCTAGAATTTTCTACTTCAGAGAACTTACTGGTAAAAAAGCTAAAATTAAAGACAAAAGAAGATAGTCAAATATCTCTTTATTATAAAAGTCCTGACGTTGTCAGGATTTTTTTTTGGTTTAAAGTCAAGCTATTCAATACTATTCTACCAATTTTATTAAAATTGAATGCATTTGAAGCACTTATTTTTTGACAAGAAATAAGGAATATATTTTCCATATTCTTATTTTGACCATCCTAAAGTAATAATTTGACAATTCATTTTAAACAAATGAAAACGCATTTTCTTTTACGATAACGTTTTATTACATTTGTAGCTAAATTTAAAAAATAAGAATTACATATATCAATACATTATGACAAAAATTAAAGTAGCTAATCCGGTAGTTGAATTGGATGGTGACGAAATGACACGAATTATTTGGTCCTTTATCAAGGAAAAATTAATTCTTCCTTATTTAGATTTAGATATTAAATATTACGATTTAGGAATGGAAAGCAGAGATGCTAGTAATGACCAAATCACTATTGACTCTGCTGAGGCAATAAAAAAATACAATGTTGGTATTAAATGTGCCACAATTACTCCTGATGAAGACCGTGTTACCGAATTTGGTTTAAAAAAAATGTGGAAATCTCCAAACGGAACCATCCGTAATATTGTAGGCGGAACCGTTTTCCGTGAACCAATTATCATGAAAAACGTACCTCGTTTAGTACCGGGTTGGACACAGCCTATCGTTATTGGTCGTCATGCTTTTGGAGACCAATACAAAGCTACAGATACTGTTATCAAAGGAAAAGGGAAACTAACAATGACTTTTGTTCCTGAAGAAGGAGAAACTCAAACTTGGGAAGTATACGATTATAAAGGAGACGGAGTCGCAATGGCAATGTACAATACGGATGAAAGTATTTACGGTTTTGCACATTCCTCTTTCCAAATGGCTTTGACAAAAAAATGGCCTTTGTATCTTTCTACAAAAAATACTATTTTGAAAGCCTATGACGGACGTTTCAAAGATATTTTTGAAGAAGTATATCAATCTACCTACAAAGCACAATTCGTTGAAGCAGGAATTGCTTACGAACACCGTTTGATCGATGACATGGTTGCCTCTGCAATGAAATGGAGTGGTGGTTTTGTTTGGGCGTGTAAAAACTATGACGGTGATGTTCAATCTGACACTGTTGCACAAGGTTTTGGTTCGTTAGGATTAATGACTTCAGTATTAGTTACTCCTGATGGAAAAACTCTAGAAGCAGAAGCGGCTCACGGAACAGTTACACGTCACTACAGACAACACCAACAAGGAAAAGCAACATCAACAAACCCAATCGCCTCTATTTTTGCATGGACAAGAGGATTGGAACACAGAGGTAAACTGGACGAAAATCAAGCTTTAATTGATTTTTGTCATACTCTAGAACAAGTATGCATTGATACTGTTGAAAGCGGAAAAATGACTAAAGACTTAGCAATGTTAGTAAAACCAGAAGGGTTGACTGCTGCAGATTACTTGACTACCGAGGCTTTCTTAGCAGCGATACAAGAAAATTTAGATGCTAAACTAGCTTAATTTTTTTACTACATAATATTAAAAAGACAACTGGAAACAGTTGTCTTTTTTTTTACCTTAGCAATACCTTAACGGTTGTTATATGTCAAATACTGTTCTATTTAATGTAATTTGCATTTTTGTATTTAGAAAAATTTAAACAATGACTCCAAAGAAAATTATTCCCTTTTTAGTGGTATTACTATGCTCCTTTTCATGCTTCGCTCAAGAGAAATTTACGCTAAGCGGAACTATTATTGACGCCAACAGCAACGAAACTTTAATAGGCGTCAACATTGTAATCCTTGAACTCAAAACCGGAGTAACTACCAATGAATATGGATTTTACTCCATCACAGTTCCAAAAGGAATCTATAACGTCCAAATCAGTTATTTGGGATTTCAAACCAAGGAAGAGCTAATCGACTTGAGTCAAAACCTAAAAAATAATTTTAATTTATTCAGTGATGAAACCGCCTTGAAAGAAGTTGTTATTACGGATAATGAAACCAAAATAGACATCAAAAAACCCGAAATGAGCGTCAATAAACTCTCCATTTCAGCGATCAAGAAAATGCCCGTTGTGCTGGGCGAAGTCGATGTTTTAAAATCTATTTTATTACTGCCCGGTGTTACAAATGCTGGTGAAGGCGCTTCAGGATTTAATGTTCGTGGTGGCGGTGCCGACCAGAATTTAATTCTGCTCGATGAAGCTACCATATTCAATTCTTCACACGTTTTTGGTTTTTTCTCTGTTTTTAATCCGGATGCCATCAAAGATTTGAAGTTGTACAAAGGCGGAATTCCAGCTCGTTATGGTGGAAGAGCCTCTTCTGTGTTGGATATTTATCAAAAAGACGGCAACAGCAAAAATTTTCATGTCAATGGAGGAATCGGATTGATTTCCAGTCGCATTTTGGCCGAAGGACCATTGGTAAAAGACAAAGGTTCCTTCCTGATTGGTGGCAGAAGTTCCTATGCGCATTTATTCCTGAAGCTATCCGAAAAACAAAAAAACAACTCCGCTTATTTTTATGACCTAAATACCAAGTTGAGTTATAAATTAGATGCAAATAACAGTCTGTATTTATCGGGTTATTTTGGCCGAGATGTCTTCAGCCTGAACAAAAGTTTTACCAATATTTATGGAAACACCACTTTAAACTTGCGCTGGAATCACTTGTTTTCTGAAAAATTATTTTCTAATTTATCGCTCATTTACAGCGATTATTATTACGGTTTGGATTTGGATTTTGTAGGGTTCAAATGGGATTCCGGCATCAAAAATTACAATATCAAATACGATTTCAAGAATTATATTTCAGATATATTCAAATTGAATTACGGAGTAAACGGAATTTATTACGAATTCAATCCGGGAACCATCAAGCCATCTGATACGGACTCCGGAATAAATTTTGCTCAATTGGATAAAAAATATGCTTTTGAACCCGCAGTTTACATCAACGCTGATCACGAAATATCCGACAGAATAGCCCTTTCCTACGGACTTCGATACAGTATATTTTACCGTTTAGGGCAATCTACCGTGAATATTTATGAAAATGACAATCCGGTTCTCTTCAATTCGGAATTACAGATTTATGAAAAAGCAACTCCAATTAACACTGAATTTTACGACAAAAATAAAGTCATCCAAAGCTATAATTATCTGGAACCTCGTTTTTCATTGGCGTACAAAATCAATGACAACCAATCCATAAAAGCAAGTTACAACAGGATGGTGCAGTATTTACAATTAATTTCGAACACCACATCGCCAACTCCACTTGATGTCTGGACGCCAAGCGATAATTTCATTAAACCCCAAATTGCAGATCAGGTGGCTTTGGGTTATTTTAAAAACTTTCAAGAAGGAATGTATTCCCTTGAAGTAGAAACGTATTATAAAGAAGTGCAAAACCGCTTGGATTATATTGATGGTGCTAATTTGATTGCCAATAAAGCCATTGAACAAATAATCCTGAACGGGCAATTACGATCATACGGTTTAGAAATCATGTTCCGAAAAAACGAAGGGAAATTTAATGGCTGGATATCGTATACATTATCCAAATCCGAGCAACAAACTCCTGGAAGAACCTCAATCGAAACCGGAATCAACAACGGCCAATGGTACAATTCCGTATATGACAAACTGCACAATATTGCAATAACCAGTTCCTACAATCTAAATGAAAAATGGTCTTTTGGAGCTAATTTTGCCCTGCAAACTGGGCAACCGGTAACATATCCTGTTGGACAATATGAATACTTAGGCATCAATCTACCCAGTTATGGATTGAGAAATAGAAATCGGCTCCCCGCTTACCACCACCTGGATATTGCCGCTACTTTGACTCCTAAAAGCAATAAAGACCGCCAATGGAAAGGCGAATGGGTTTTTAGCATTTACAATTTGTACAATCGGAAAAATGCCGCTTCTATTAATTTTAGACAAAATACAGATACAGGAATCAATGAAGCTGTAAAAACTTCGATATTTGGTGTAGTTCCAGCGGTGAGCTATAACTTTAAATTTTAAGCTTAGCATTCTACAAGGCAACTAAATAAAAAATAAAATCATGAAAAAAATAACACTATATCTGGTACTTCTCATCGCTATTTTTTCGGCAAGTTGCGAAGATGTTGTCGAAGTAGATTTAGATAATGCTCCACCAAAACTGGTAATTGAAGCAGCAATTAATTGGAAAAAAAGAACTTCGGGAAATCAACAAAAAATAAAACTGACTACAACAACTGGATTTTACGGTACAACTATTCCAAAAGTTTCCGGAGCAACAGTGTCTATAAAAAATAGTGCTAATGTGGTTTTTACTTTTTCGGAAATTGCAAATACCGGCGAATATACTTGCGCTACTTTTATACCGGTAATCAACGAAACCTATACACTGACAGTTATCAGCAATGGCAATACGTATACCGCAACCGATACACTAAAACCCGTTACGCCAATCACAAAAATTGTTCAAAACAATCAAGGCGGTTTTACAGGGACTGACATTGAAATTAAAACATTCTACCAAGATCCAGCGGGTGAAACCAATTATTACCTATACAAATATGTGTATTCAAACCAAGCAAAATCAAATTTTTATGTTGACCAAGATGAGTTTTTCAACGGAAACGAATTTTTCAGTATGTCACAAAATGATGATTTAAAAAAAGACGATAAAATTGAAATAATCCACTTCGGAATTTCAAAAGCATACTACAATTACATGAGTGTATTAGTGAGTATTGCAGGAAATAATGGTGGCGGACCGTTTCAATCTCCGCCTGCTACCGTAAGAGGAAACATCATCAACACCACGGATTCGGTTAATTATCCTTTGGGTTATTTCTCCCTTAGCGAAGTTGATGTTAGAAGTTACACGATTGAATAATCAGGAGCTAATCCGGCTGTTCATTACAACCAAAAACAGGCTCTAAACAGTTTTCCAGACCGTATAAGGAGCTTCCTTTGGTCGCTCTTCTACTGCCGGAAAACTAAAGTTTACAACCTGTTTTGGTTTTCATTGCCATCCGGGCTAGTACGTGAGAGATAAAACGAGAACTTTTATTTACTTTTACACCATAATTCATAATTCATAATTCACAATGTCTTCACACCATATCGTTCGCGACGACCAAGAACCTGCTTTAATCATTGCCAATGGCGCTTCCTGTAACCCGGAACTATTGGGTCAATTACTGGAATGGTCACCACTCGTGGTCGTATTAGATTCGGCTATGGTTCGCGTTATGGAACTAGACATCAAAGTCGATGTGCTTTTAGGAGATTTTGACCGAGGATTTGACCCAGAAATTTATAAAACGTCTCAATATCCCATCGAAATTATTCATACTCCGGATCAGAATAAAACCGATTTAGAAAAAGCTTTTGACTATTTAATCGAAAGAAAAATTCCTGCTGTAAACGTCGTTTGGGCCACCGGACGAAGAGCTGATCATACCATAACCAATATTACCAACATTACGAGATATAGAAATTTATTGAAAATTGTCATTCTGGACGATCACTCAAAAGTATTCCTTTTGCCTAAAAAATTCGAAAAATGGTATACGGCAAACACTCCTATTTCATTAATCCCTGTAGGTCACGTCACTGGAATTCATTCTGATAATTTATTTTATCCGCTGAAAGATGATAGTTTGACTATTGGTTACAGAACCGGCAGCAGCAACCACGTCCTCAAAGACGGAATCGTAACAATAGAACATAATGAAGGTGATCTATTAATGATGGAATGCCTGGATTAGTTTTATTACATTTTTAACAATATATTTCTTATAATTTCATAGTAACTCCAAGGAATAAAATGATTCGCTTTTTTGATCGTTATTGCATCGATTGATTTAGCATTGGTAAACTTTTTTTGCATAAAGGCAACATTGCTGTACGGCACCAAAACATCTTTTGTTCCATGAATAATCGTAACCGCACAAGTAATTTTTTTTAGTTCTGGCTCTAAAGCTACCAAATCCTGTTTCAGCCACCACAACTCATCATTAGAAGGACGCAATGCTCCGGGAATCAAATACCGCAAAGGCTTTGCCTTGATAACCGTTCTCCATTTCTCTGGGTTTTCAGCTTTCGGGTCCAATGATCCTGCCAGTATCACCAATCTTTTGTACCAAGAAGGATTATCCGCAGCCAATTGAGCCACAACTGGTCCGCCTACAGAATGCCCAACCAAAATTAGCGGCTTTTTATTATCGGTTTTTTTTATAAACTCAGATATTCTTTGAGATTGCTCCCTTAAATTTTGAGCATCACCAAAATCACTGTATCCAAAACCCGGTCGATCAATCGCAATCATTCGGTATTTTTTCAGCAATAAAGTATCTTTAAGATATTCTTTGAAGGCATTCCAGCTTCCGGGCGAACCGTGTACAAAAAACAATGTCGGATTTTGCGCATTACCCGTTTCTACATAATGTATTTTATAGCCTTCAAAAGCAATTGTTTTATCCTGAAATTCTATTTTTGATGGAGCAAAAAATTTTGATGTCTCTTTATTCGAAAATCGCATCGTCATACAAGACTGACACATTACGATATACAAAAAAATTAAACTGTAAACTATGTATCTCTTTTTGAAATGAAAAGTAGCGGGTATAAAAGTCATACTATTTGTGTGTTTTATAAAAGTAACCGTTTTTATGGTTCTAAAAAACGGCAATATTCTAATTTTATGATTTATTTTCGATCTGTTTAATGGGTCATAGTCAGATCAAACGCATTAAAACAAATTGAAGTTTAAACCACATAGAAACATAGTGTTTATTCCTGTAAAAATAAATTTTGACAGTGATAAGAGTTCACAATAGAAAAAAAAGCATTGGCTTTTTTTCTATGTCACCTAAATTTTGACTGTTCGGAACAGATTTAAATCAAAAATTAAATTAAATTCTATGTTTCTATGTGGTTCATTTTTTCATCTGTTTAATGAGTCAAAGTCGTCTTTGTACTTTTACAAAATAGTTATGCCTATATTTGCATCGAAATAAAAAAAATGAAAGCGAAAACGATTACCGAAAAGACTAATTTACATCCCAGAAATCTGGATAGATTTGGATATGATTTTGAGGAACTAATTCAAAAATCCCCTGAATTAAAGCCTTTTGTTTCCGCCAATAAGCACAATCCAGACGCTTTGGAAGAAACAATTGATTTTAGTAATCCCGATGCGGTAAAGTCGCTTAACAAAGCATTATTGTTGTCCCATTACGACATTCAAAACTGGGATATTCCTAAAAATTATCTTTGTCCGCCCATTCCCGGAAGAGCGGATTACATCCATTATATAGCAGATTTATTAGCTTCAAGCAACAACGGAATCATTCCTGAAGGAGAAACCGTTCAAGGCTTAGATATAGGCGTAGGTGCGAATTGCATTTATCCTATAATTGGTAATTCAGCGTACGGATGGAGTTTTGTAGGTACAGATACCGATTTAAAAGCAATTGAAAATTGCAGTGCCATTATTGAAGAAAATCCAAAATTGATTGACGCTATCAGCTTACAACAACAAACGGAATCGCGCTTTATTTTTAAAAATATAATCACTCCCGAAGACAAATTTACGTTTACCATTTGTAACCCACCTTTTCATGCCTCGCAAGATGAAGCCACGAAAAGCACGATTCGAAAAATCAACAATTTAGAAAATGCTAAAACTACAACCCGAGGTACAGCCGAACGAAGTGACGCTAAACCTGTTTTAAATTTTGGTGGTCACAATGCAGAATTGTGGTGTGAAGGCGGTGAATTAGGTTTTGTAACCCAGATGATTTACGAAAGTGCAAAATATCCGATGCAGTGCTTGTGGTTTACAACTTTGGTATCTAAAAAAGAGAATCTTTCCAGTCTTTACAAAACATTAAACAAAGTAAGTGTGGTCGAAATTAAAACCATCGATATGGCTCAAGGCCAAAAAACTAGCCGAATTATTGCTTGGACTTTCCTCAGTGAAGCACAACAAAAAGCTTGGAAATTTTAAAAAATCAGCCTAATTACTCCTCATTCTGGTTAGAAATGAAAGATCTTTATCAATAAAAATAGTACATGTTCAATAAGAAGAACTCAAACTAGTTTTTTCATAAAAAAAATGTAAATAATAATTATTTGCCATTTAACAAATATCTTGATTGTTTTTATTCTAATTAACGCCATTTAAGTAGTATTTTTACGGTTCTAACATTAAATTACCAAAAATGAAAAAACTTTTCTTTATTCTAACTTTAATTTTTTCAGCAGTAATAACTGCCCAAGAAATTAGAGTCTCCGGTGTTGTTACTGACGACTCCAACGCCACCTTACCTGGAACAACCATTATGATCAAAGGAATTGCAAAGGGCACTACTTCAGATATAGATGGTAAATACACCATTACTGCAAAAATTGGAGATATTTTACAATTCTCCTATGTAGGTTTAGAAACAAAATCAGTTAAAATCACAGGAAGTACACTAAACATTACTTTAACGGGAAGTGGCGAAACATTACAAAATATAGTTATAATGGGCTCCCGTAATCCTACAAGAACCGTAACGGAATCTGCAGTACCTATTGATGTTATTTCTATGAAAGAGATCGCTTCACAAGGTGCTCAAACGAATTTGAATCAGATTTTAAATATGGTTGCGCCATCATTTACCTCAAATACAACCACTGTAGCTGATGGAACGGATCACATTGACCCTGCACAATTAAGAGGTTTAGGACCAGACCAAGTATTGGTTTTAATAAACGGAAAAAGAAGACACACTTCTTCTTTGGTAAATATTAATGGATCACCTGGTAGAGGAGCTGTAGGTACCGACTTGAATTCCATTCCCGCTTTTGCTATCGAAAAAATTGAGGTATTAAGAGATGGAGCTTCAGCTCAATATGGCTCAGATGCTATTGCTGGTGTAATCAACATCAACATGAAAAAAGATACTAAAAAATTAGAAATAAACCTTTTTGGAGGAAGTCATTTTTCTAAAAATGCTAACGACCATACCGGTGGAAATGATGGAAACAACATTCAAATTGACTTGAACTACGGAACAAATTTAGGAAAGGAAAAAAGTTTCATTAATATTACGGCAAGTGCTCAATTGCGAGGTCAAACAAGTCGTGCTAAAGAAGTTAAAGGAAATTTATTTAACCGATACAATGCTGTTGAAGAAAGAGCTAGAATAGCAGGTATTAACATTAATAGTTTGTATGCGAATACGTTAAACACTACCCCTGGTTTTTATAACGGTTTGCTGAACACAATTAATACGTATGCGCAACAAGTAAGTTATTTTGATGCAACAACAAAAACTGCTATTCAAACTGCCGCATCGAATGGAAATTTATCCGGGATGAGAGCTTTATTAGGAGTTGACGTAACTTCGGAGGAACTTGGTGCTAGAGGTTTAGTACGAAATGATTTTAATATGCGAGTAGGTCAATCATCACTTCAAAGCTCACAATTCTTTGTAAATGCTGCCTATCCTTTAACTGATAAATTAGAATTGTATGCTTTTGGAGGAAACAGCAACAGAACTGGTGAAGCCGCCGGTTTTTACAGAAGACCAAATCAATCTAGATCGTATACCGGTTTGTATCCAAATGGTTTTTTACCAGAAATACATTCAACAATCAACGATATCTCAGCAGCAGCGGGTCTTAGAGGTATAATTTTCGAAAATTGGAATTTTGACTTAAGCAATACTTTTGGAAGAAATGCATTTGATTATGGCGTTGAAAATACCGTCAATTCTTCCATGAGAGAAAACTCTCCTACTGAATTTGACGCTGGTGGATTAGCCTTTAGCCAAAACACAACCAATTTCGACATGAACCGAAAATTTGGTGATTTGAACGTTGCTTTTGGAGCTGAATACCGAAATGAAAACTATAGTATTAGTGCAGGACAACCAGAATCATATAATTTATATGATATAAATGGTGATGTCGCTTTACCAGGAGTAACCCCCGCTAATCTGATCGTAACTGATTTCTTTGGATCTATTAGAGGGAATGGCTCCCAAGTATTTCCGGGTTTCAGGCCAACAAATGCTATTGACAAAGGTCGTAACAGTACCGCTATTTATGGAGATCTTGAATATGATGTTACAGAAAAATGGTTATTGAACGGAGCCGTTCGTTTTGAAAACTATTCTGATTTCGGAAACACTACTAATTTTAAAGTTGCCAGTCGTTATAAACTAACAGACAACATTAATTTGCGTGGTGCTGTTTCCACAGGTTTTCGCGCTCCTTCTTTACATCAAATCAATTTTAATGCTACAGCGACTCAATTTGTTGGTGGTGTACCATTTGAAGTAAGCACATTTAGTAATAATTCCCCGGCAGCACAAGCCCTTGGAATCCCACAATTGAAACAAGAAGAATCTAAAAGTGCCAGTATTGGTTTTACCGCTAAGATTCCAGAAGGAAACATTACTTTGACTGCCGATGCTTATATTGTAAGAATAGATGACAGAGTAACTTTGACGGATCAATTTTCTCGTCCATCGGGAACGTTTGCTGACGGAACGCCACAGAGAGAGCTTCAATTACAATTTGATCTCGCTGGAGCAAATGCGGCAACCTTTTTTGCCAATGCTATTAGTACAGAGTCTAAAGGAATTGATATCATTATAACACATAAGCTAAATTTAGGAGCTATAGTAATCAAATCTGATTTAGCTACTACTTTTTCTCAAACAAGACAAGTGGGCGCGATTAAAGGTTCACCTACTTTAGTTGCTAATGGTCAAATCAACCGCTATTTTTCTGAAATGAGCAGAGTCTATCTAGAAGAAGCCATTCCAAGAGTTAAAGGAAATTTAACCAACTCATTTACTTATAAAAAATTCGATTTCTTTTTGAGAAATGTTTACTTCGGCCAGGTTACTGATCCAAATACGGCTGATGTAAATGGAGATGGAAGAGTTGAAGGAGCAATAATAAATGGTCAAGCAGTCGAAATTGAGCATCCAATCTGGGGCGCAAAAATAATCACTGATTTATCTGTTGGTTTCAAAATTACGGAAACTGCAAAAGTTGTAATTGGGGCTAACAATATTTTTGATATCTATCCTGATGTAAATCTTGGTACACAAACTGCAAAAAGAGCAAATGGTGTTGACACAAATGGCAATGTAACTTATGCTGCCAATGCAACAACAATTGACTTGTCAAATGCAAATCAATTTGCATATTCAAGAAACACCTCTCAATTTGGTCAAAACGGAAGATTTCTTTTCGCTCGATTAAGCTTGAGTTTCTAGAACTCCCTGTTTTACACTAAAAACCATTCGCCCACGCGAATGGTTTTTTTTTGGCTCACCCTTTGGTAAAAAAAAGAATCCAAACTTGTATCTTTACAGCTCTAAAACTTTGCCACTTAACACCAATGAATTTTCAAGTAGTATCCGATTACCAGCCCAAAGGCGACCAACCACAAGCGATTGACAAATTAGTTCAGGGGATTATTGATGGTGATAAATTCCAAACTTTATTAGGTGTTACCGGATCCGGAAAAACATTTACGGTAGCCAATGTAATTCAGGAAGTACAAAGACCCACTTTGGTTTTGGCACACAACAAAACGTTGGCGGCACAATTATACTCGGAATTCAAGCAATTCTTCCCGAACAATGCCGTGGAATATTTCGTTTCCTATTACGATTATTACCAACCCGAAGCTTTTATGCCTGTAACCGGCGTTTTCATCGAAAAGGATTTATCCATCAATGAAGAACTGGAAAAAATGCGAATGTCAACCACTGCATCCTTGCTTTCTGGACGAAGAGACATTTTAGTTGTGGCCTCCGTTTCGTGTTTGTACGGTATTGGAAATCCTGTCGAATTTCAGAAAAACTTGATACCAATTGAGAAAGGACAAATTATTTCCCGCACCAAATTATTACATCAACTGGTGCAAAGTTTATATTCCAGAACGGAAGCCGATTTTAATCCTGGAAGTTTTAGAATAAAAGGAGACACCGTTGATGTGTATCCTAGTTATGCTGACGAAGCCTACCGAATCCATTTCTTTGGTGATGAAATCGAGGAAATCGAAAGTTTTGACACCAAGAACTCTCAAGTACTTGAAAAATTTGATAAACTGACGATTTATCCGGCCAATATGTTCGTGACTTCGCCGGATGTTTTACAAGGTGCGATATGGGAAATCCAACAGGATTTAGTAAAACAAGTCGATTATTTTAAGGAAATTGGAAAACATCTGGAAGCTAAACGACTGGAAGAACGTACCAATTTTGATTTGGAAATGATTCGGGAACTGGGTTATTGCTCCGGAATTGAAAATTATTCTCGTTATCTGGATGGTCGTTTACCTGGAACAAGACCTTTTTGCCTGCTGGATTATTTTCCAAGTGACTTCTTAATGGTTGTTGATGAAAGTCACGTAACACTTTCACAAGTCAGTGCTATGTATGGCGGGGATAGAAGCCGAAAAGAGAACTTAGTGGAATATGGTTTCCGACTTCCTGCAGCAATGGACAATCGCCCTTTGAAGTTTGAAGAATTTGAAGCCATGCAAAATCAGGTAATTTATGTTTCAGCAACACCTGCTGATTATGAATTGCAAAAAACGGAAGGTGTCGTTGTGGAACAGGTAATTCGTCCGACAGGATTATTGGATCCCATTATCGAAATCCGACCAAGTTTAAACCAGATTGATGATTTAATCGAAGAAATTCAGGTTCGGGCAGAAATTGACGAACGCGTTTTAGTGACAACTTTAACCAAAAGAATGGCAGAAGAACTCGCAAAATATTTAACGAAAGTCAATATTCGCTGTCGCTATATTCATTCTGAAGTCGACACTTTGGAACGAATAGAAATCATGCAAGATTTACGAAAAGGAATTTTTGATGTATTAATTGGTGTCAATTTACTTCGTGAAGGTCTGGATTTACCGGAAGTTTCTTTGGTGGCCATTTTAGATGCAGACAAAGAAGGTTTTTTACGAAGTCACCGCTCACTTACGCAAACAATTGGTCGCGCAGCAAGAAACCTGAACGGTAAAGCAATTATGTATGCGGATAAAATAACCGCCAGCATGCAAAAAACCATTGATGAAACAAATTATCGCAGAACCAAACAAATCAATTATAACACTGAAAACAATCAGACACCACAGGCATTAAACAAAAAAATAGAAAGTGCATTTACCAAAAATCCTTTGGTAGACTATGAATTGGGTCTCACTTTGAATGCCGCAGCAGAACCGGAAACTACATATCTATCAAAAACGGAAATCGAGAAACTTATCCGGGAAAAACGGAAATCGATGGAAAAAGCCGCAAAAGATCTGGACTTTATGCAGGCGGCAAAATTACGGGATGACATCAAGAGATTGCAGCAACAATTAACTTAATTATGTTGCTCTTGAAAAACAGTCAATAAGACTTCAGAATTAATAATTGCGTTTGGCGCTTCATCCATCAGCTTCAGAATTCGTTTTGTTGCAGCAGGATTAAGTCCCATTTCAATTGCTATTTGTTGGATGTTAACAGCTTCTTTCTTGTGCAAAATTCCGTCGCTATGCATCAGTAAAGCCAATCTATAAAATTGCTGTATCCGCTGAAATTCGGATTTAATGGGCAACTGTGGCAATTCTAAATGAAACAAATCATTGAAACCTCCTTTTTCTATATTCAATTCATTGGCTATAATAAACAAAAAATCATATTCTTTCTTGTGTAAATGACCATCAACTGTAGAAAAAGCAATCATCTCCAAAAGTAAACTTCTCTTTTCTTCGAATGTATCCATCAAATTATTATTTTTAGCTAAAATATTGTTTTTAAATTGAATTACAAAACGAACTAATGATTCAACGATACCTATTATTGCTGTTTATCCTTTTTTTGATACCAGAAATCAACGCTCAAGAGCCAAGACCTTCAGTTAGAACTTCGAAGCAGCGTACGGCATCAAAACAAGTTTCCACTTTTACTATCGAGGCTCCACAGCTTCAATCGACAAAGAAAATTTGGGTGTATTTACCCCAAAATTATGCCACATCCAAAAGAAAATTATCCGTAATTTACATCCATGATGCTCAAAATTTATTTGACGCTACAACTTCTTATTCAGGTGAATGGAATATAGACGAAAAATTGGATAGCCTAAAAGCACCCGTTATTGTTATAGGAGTTGAACATGGAAATGAAAAACGCATTGATGAACTGACGCCTTTTAAAAACGAGAAATATGGAGGAGGAAAAGCAGACCGTTATTTAGAATTTATCGTAAAAACCTTAAAACCGCACATCGATAAAACGTTCAGAACCAAAACCGACAAGAAAAACACTATCATCATGGGAAGTTCCCTTGGCGGTCTTACTTCGTATTACGCTGTTTTAAAATACCCAGAGATATTTGGAAAAGCGGGAGTATTTTCCCCTTCCTTTTGGTTTACCAAAGATATTTATGATCTGACTGAAAAGTCTAAAAAAATAAAGTCTAAAATCTATTTTCTATGTGGAGACAATGAAAGTGAAGATATGGTGACCGATTTGAATAAAATGGAATATTTACTGAATTCCAATAGATGTTCCTGCCTTAATTTGAATGAAAAGAAAATTGTAAAAGGCGGACAACACAATGAAAAATTATGGCGTGATGGTTTTGTAAAAGCTGTTTTATGGCTTGGTTACTAAATTATTCTGCTGCAAGTAAACACAACAAACATTAAAATCACATTCCTTATGGAACTAATCTTAAGAGCATACAACCTTAAACTGAAACATACATTCACGATTTCGAGAGAATCTATAGACTTTCAGCCTTCTTTGATTGTGGAATTACAAAGTGATGGTTATTCAGGTTTTGGCGAGGCAACTTCTAATCCGTACTACAAGACAACTGTTCCGGTGATGATGCAGGACTTGGAAAAAATTCGATCTGTAATTGAAACTACAACAAATGAAACCCCTGAAGAATTTTGGGCTGCGATTCATCCGTATTTAAAAAACAATATGTTTGCCTTATGCGCTTTGGATATGGCCTTTACGGATTTGTATGCTCGTAAAAAAGAAAAAAAACTGTACCAATTGTGGAATTACACTACCGATAAAAATCCATTGACAGATTACACAATAGGAATTGCATCGATAGAAAAAATGGTGGCTAAAATGAAAGAATTACCTTGGCCAATTTATAAAATAAAATTAGGTACAAAGGAAGATATTGCCATTGTTACTGAACTTAGGAAACATACTGACGCTGTTTTTAGAATTGATGCCAACTGCGGCTGGGGTGTAGCAGAAACCATAAACAATGCCGTTGAACTAAAAAAATTAGGTGTCGAGTTTTTGGAACAACCCATGAAGGCAAACAATTGGGAAGAACACAAGGAAGTTTTCAAACATTCTGTTTTACCAATTATAGCCGACGAAAGTTGTATTATAGAAGAAGATGTAGCCAAATGTCACAATCATTTTCATGGGATAAATGTCAAATTAGTAAAATGTGGCGGACTAACTCCCGGAAGACGAATGATTCAGGAAGCCAAGAAATTAGGGTTAAAAACCATGGTGGGCTGCATGACCGAATCAACAGTTGGAATATCCGCAATTGCGCATTTATTACCGCAACTGGATTATGTAGATATGGATGGCGCACTATTATTATCCGAGGATATTGCCACAGGTATTACCATTGATTTCGGCAAAATAAGCTATTCTGACTTGAACGGAACCGGTGTAACTTTAATGTAGTTTTAAATGAAAGTCAATCAATTTCCAGATCGAATAATTGAAGTAGAAAATGAAGAATATCTTTATTTTGGCGGAACAGCTTATTTGGGTTTGCCTACACATTCCGAATTTCAAAACTTAATTATCAAAAATATTTTGCAATGGGGAACGGCGTACGGAAGTTCTAGAAGTGCCAATATTCAACTGACTGCCTACGAAAACGGAGAACGCTTTATAGCCCATTTTATCAAAGCAGATGCTGCACTTACTCTTTCATCCGGTATGCTGGCAGGGAAAATAGTTGTTGAAATACTCGAGTCGCAAACCGATTGTTTTTTTCATTTTCCAGGCACACACAGCGCCATCAAAGCTCCTAACAGCTTACCGGTTTTTATTGAAAATGAATTAAATCCTCGTTTGCTGGATACCGCAACTGAAAAAATTACGATTCTAACGGATTCTGTTCCATCCTTTCAGATAAGACCAATCGATCTTTCGATTTTAAATTCGATTCCGTCCA
Source organism: Flavobacterium sp. GSP6 (assembly GCF_003984855.1). Taxonomy (NCBI): domain Bacteria; kingdom Pseudomonadati; phylum Bacteroidota; class Flavobacteriia; order Flavobacteriales; family Flavobacteriaceae; genus Flavobacterium; species Flavobacterium sp. GSP6. The sequence goes on along the minus strand of NZ_RYDO01000013.1, from coordinate 17,657 downwards.
ATAAAGAAATCACTTTGGTTATTGACGAATCGCATTCGCTTGGAATTTTGGGAACAAATGGTTGCGGAATTTATTCGACCATAAATCTTCCTAACATCAAAAGAAAAATCATGGTGGCCTCTTTAGGGAAAGCCTTTGGATTAACGGGTGGCGTAATTGCCAGTGATTCTGAATTTATTAATCAGATAAAAACTTACGATACTTATATTTCCAGTGCCGGAATGAATGCCGCATTTGTACAAACTATGGCAGATGCAGCAGCAATTTATTTGCAACAGCATCAAAAACTAAAAGAAAACATTCAGTATATAGATGCTCATTTAATTAAAAACAAAACCATTCATTTTGACCCCAAGTATCCGCTTATTTATCCGAAAATCATTGGACTTACTGAAATTTTAACCGCAAATAAGATCATAGTAACCAATTTTAAATACTCAACAGATACTCAAAATTTAAATAGAATTGTAATTACTGCCAATCATAGGAAAGAAGATTTAGATACTCTAATTCAGATTTTGAATTGCAACCAATTCTAAATCTAAAATTGTGTTGCAATTGCTTTTAAACCGTACCTTTGTAAAAAATTAGAATATGATGACAAACAACGATATCTTTAAAAAACTTCGCGTCGCTTTAATGCTGCGTGACGATCAAATAGTTGAAATATTGGAATTGGTAGATTTTAGAATCACTAAATCCGAATTGGGTGCATTTTTTCGCGATGAAAAACATGAAAATTACATAGAATGTGGTGATCAGGTGTTGCGTAATTTTCTAAATGCATTGGTTATTCACTTGCGTGGAACCAAAGAAAATCCAAAAAACCCAAATGATGTTTTAGCCAAGCACAAAGCTCAAATTCCTGCAAAAGAAGGAGCTAAAGATAGACCCGAGTTTAAGGCAAAACCAAGAGACGAAGAAAAATCAAGAGGCGACGAAGCACCATCAAAATCAAGACCTGCTACAAAAAATACTTCTAAAAAACAGTATCCAAAAGGAAATTCAAAAGTCCAAATAGTGGAGAAAGTGAAATTTAATTTCGGAAAAAATAAAAAATCATAAGTAGTAAAGATTTATATCCTCTACTATATTAAATTATAAAATCCTGAACGAGAATTCAGGATTTTTTGTATATTTAGTTCATCTTAATGAATTTACGTCATCAAAATGAAACAGCTCCTAACCTTTTCTATATTATTTATTACAACATTATTTTTTGGACAAAACACTAAAAATTCAGATGCAGCTATGTTTTTTGATTCAATTTTAATGCCTGTAAATATGATGGAATATTTTGACCCAAATGAAATTGAATCTGTGAATGTAATCAAAAAAGACACTACAATAAATGCTGTTTTGTATCATGGCCAACTTTATATTGCTTCTAAAAACCCCAAGAAATATGATTTTATAGGTTTAGACCAAATTAAATCTGAATTCACAAAAATCAAAAGTAATGATGTCATTTATATGGTAAACGGAACACTAATAAAAGACAATACTGATACTTTCAAATTAGACCGAAACTATATTTTAGAAGTTGAAGTCACCAATACAGAAGCACATTACAATCTAAGAAAAAGTGACACCAAATTTGACATTATAAACATTTTGGGAAAAACCAAAGAAAATTTAGATAATAAAAATAATATTTTAATAAGAGGTCAAGAGATAATTGGTGTTAAATAGATTTTAAAAAAAAATATTAAATGACTGTGCTTTGTGAATACCAATGTAATTAATTTTATTCATAAAATGTAGCTTGATGCAACGAACGGACACCTATTTAATATTTTTCAAATCCCTTTTTAAGAACTACAGCTTAACATAGAACACCCCACTTTATCTCTGGCCCAATCGGGTCTTTTGGCAAACCACTTTTGAAAATTTGGTTGTTCATCATACGGCTTTTTAAGCATTTCGAATAATTCGTTTAGCAACGAATAATCTCCTTTATCCGCGTCATCAATACACAATTGTGCCATATAATTCCGCAATACATATTTTGGGTTCACGGCATTCATTTGATTTTTTCTTTCTGTATCCAAAAGTATTTCTTCATTGATTCGAATGCTGTATTTCTCCAACCAATCGTACCAATCTTTCAACACCGTTTCATCCAAATCCTTTTCATTGTAAAAAGCGTCTTTTATTGAATCGAAAGCGGTAATTGCAAGATCAGCTTTAGTAACATCACTCAGATTTCTAAAGAAAATCGTCATATCTGTTTCTACCCGTTCCAGCAATTGGGTCAAACTCTGAATCAAAACAATATCGGATTCTTTTTTAATTTGGAAACCGAGTTTATTTCGCATCATATCCAAATACTCCTTTTCGTATTCCGTACTAAAAGCGTCCAAAATAGTTTCAAGTGGTTTGGCCTCATGAATTAAAGGATACAACGCATTCGCCAATTGATACAAATTCCAGAGTGCAATTTCAGGTTGATTGCCAAAACGGTATCTTTTATGTTGACTGTCCGTTGTATTAGGTGTCCAGCCGGAATTATAATCTTCCAACCAACCGTAAGGCCCATAATCAATCGTGATCCCGTGAATAGACATATTATCAGTATTCATAACGCCATGAACGAAACCAACGCGTTGCCAGTGTACAATCATTTTAAGTGTAGTTCGGGTTACTTCCTGAAAAAAGGCGAGATATTTTTCGATACCTTCTCCTTGAATGTGAGGAAAATGATGTTTGATCGTAAAATCAGCCAGTAATTTGAGATTAACATAATCTTCTCGAGAAGCAAACATTTCGAAACTACCAAAACGGGTAAATGACGGAGCCACTCTGCAAACGATAGCGCCTTTTTCATAGGCAGGATTTCCATTATACATTACATCGCGCAATACCTGATCACCAGAAAGCATAAGCGATAGCGAACGTGTTGTGGGAACACCTAAATAATGCATGGCTTCAGCGCATAAATGTTCCCGTATGGAAGAACGCAATACCGCAAAACCATCTGCAGTTCTGGAATATGGAGTTGGACCTGCTCCTTTTAGTTGTAAAGTATATATCTTATTTTCATGAATAACTTCGGTGAGATTGATGGCGCGACCATCTCCCAATTGTCCGGCCCAATTCCCAAATTGATGTCCGGCATAACACAAGGCAAAAGGATTTGTTTCCGGATAAACGGTGCTTCCTGAAAAAATGTCCAAAAAATCAGCTGAAAGTAGGTCTTCATCAGAAATGCCAATGGCATGAGCCACTTCATTAGAAGCATGAATTAGTGATGGGTTGGATGGTTTTTTGGGCAACACATACGAATATGCCGATTGCTGAACCTGTCTTGGTGTATTGATTTCAATGGGGTCAGCAGGCAATTCAGAAGTGAAATTATTTTTTATGTGGAGTTTCATTTGGCAACAGATTTATATAAACTAGGAATAATCCAGTCTAATACAAAGGTATTCGATAGCTAGGACATAATTGAACTGTTATGATAACTTTATTATATAACTAAAGTCATTTTATTTATAAAAAGGCAAACTCAAAAGATTCCATTTGCCTGGTAACAAATGCATTAAAAAATTGAGCTTTCGCTCCCGATTTTTTTATATCTTATTTTTGTCAATTCGTTCAAAAAAAGCATTTTTAAAAGTGGCACCAATTGGCAATTCCTTATTGTTGATAAAAACAGAAAAACTATCGGTTGCTTCAATTTGTTTTAAAGCAATAACATATGATTTATGAATCTGAACAAAATCATTTTGTGGCAATGATTCAATTACGTTTTTCAACGAAGAATGCGTGATGATTTTTTGAAAAGCAGTATGTATACATACATAATTCTGAAGACTTTCTGCATACAAAACGTCATTTAAAAATATTTTAGAAAATTTATTTTTACCATCCGTTTTAATAAAAGTAAATTCAAGTTCCTTGTTGCTATTAATCTCCCGTTTTGGAACAATATTCACTTTTGAAGCCGCTTGATAAAACCGCTCAAAAGAAATCGGTTTTAGTAAATAATCAATCGCATTTAGCTCAAAGCCTTCTAAAGCATAATCAGGATAAGCTGTTGTAAAAATGACTTTTATATCTTTAGAAATAATTTTGGAGATTTGCAATCCAGTTAATTGAGGCATTTGAATATCCAAAAAAATCACATCAACACTTTGAATATTCATAAACTCCAATGCTTTTAATGAGTCGTTAAAAACACCTATTTTTTCCAAAAAAGATATCTTTGTTATAAAATTTTCAAGAATACGAATCGCTGGTGGTTCATCATCAATAATGATACATTTAAATTTCATAAATTATTTTTTTAAAGGAATTTTCAAGTGTGTTTTAAAGGTATTATTTTTCGTTATTTTTTCAAGTATAAATTTATCTTTATAGGTGTATTCTAAGCGTTTTGTTAAATTCTCAAAACCAATTCCAGTTGAAGAATAATTTTCGCCTTCCACATTATGATTATAGGTTGAAACTTCAAGAAACCCGTCTTTTATTTTTATTACAATAAGTGCTTTTTCATCCACATTATTTAGTCTTCCATGTTTAAAAACATTTTCCGTAAAATGAATTAAAACAGACGATAGAATTTTTTCGGTTGAATAATTTCCTTCAATCAAAAAATCTAAACAAAGCTGATCTTCAAACCTTTTTTTCTGCAAATGAATGTAGTTTTGGATAAACTGAATTTCTTTCGAAAGTAATACTTCTTCTTTATCTGTTTCTGTAATGACATAACGAAGCAAATCCGAGAGCACTAAAATATCGGAAGCCATTTCGTCATCTTTCAAAATCAATTGGCTGTAGAATGAATTTAAAGTATTGAACAAAAAGTGCGGACTGACTTGTGATTTTAACAACTGAAATTCGGCCTTTTTATTCTCTAAAAGTAATTTCTGAATTTGCTGCTGTGTCTCTTGAAACTGCCAAAACAAATAACTCAAAGCACTTAAAATTACAGCTGGTAATCCAAAGAAAAAATTATCCCGAATATAAAACTTCATTCCTCTAGTTTTTTCAGCGTAATTATGAATTTCCGTAATTTCAAAAACAATAATTTCTTGCAAAAAATAACGTACTCCGGCAAAGATTACTAAGGAAATTGGGATACTTAATAAATACAGCATGATTTTCTTCTTATTTAAAAACCAATCGCAAAAAGTATAAAAATTAAAAAGATAAACGATGAAAATTGCCAGAACAAAACTCGCATTAAACAAAAAATAAAGTCTGTTGAAAATGAATTCCATTTTTCGATTATTCACTCCAATATCCCACAGATAAAAAGTTAGAAACAATCCTGAAAAAAGGATGATATGGTGATAAAACGGAATTCTTAGCTTCATAATTGGTACTTTATTGTTTCAAAAATACAACTATGCCTCTAAATGAAAACGATATTTATGTAAAACTGCCATTTTTAGGGATGAACTATCTAAAACAGCACATGAAATTATTTAGCAATCAATATTCAATATTCACATCTTGAAATTTGGTGTTCATCAAAAATTAAAAAATCACTATAAAAACTCCTATATATTTGTGCTAAATTTAAAACAAATCATCATGAAGAAAATCGCCTTTTTATTACTTTTTATTATTGTATTCAATCCTGTTTTTGGACAATCGAAAAAGAAACAAATTTTATTAATTGGAACTTTCCATTTTGAAAATCCAGGACTCGATATTGCTAAGGTAAATACGTTTAATGTGATGACACCTAAAAGTCAAAAAGAATTGGAAGGCATCACAGACAAAATTAAAAATTTTGGTCCAGACAAAATTTTCATAGAATGGAACTATGAAAAACAAGAGAAATTAGATATATTCTATTCGAAAAACGTAGACAGTTTATTGAGTAAAGATGCCGATGAAAGGGTACAATTGGCATTTAGATCAGCTAAAAAATTAGGTCATAAAAAATTATTTGCAATTGATTACAATCAAGCAGGTTTTCCGTATGATAGCTTAGTGAAAGGTATGCAAGAAGCCAATCAATTTGATTTGATTAAAAAAAACAAAGAAGCTATGGCAGATTATGAAAGATCTCAAAATCAAAAAATTGCTAAATATTCCTTAACCGAGCTACTCATAGATTTGAATACAAAAGAATCAAACACCAAAGATTTAAATTGGTATCTTGAAACAGCCAACAAAGCAGGAAAAAAAGACAATTTTGTAGGTGCATATTTAGTTTCAGAATGGTATAGAAGAAATCTTTATATCTATTCTTTAATTCAAAAAATAACTGAAAATAGAGACGAGAAAATAATGATATTGCTTGGAGCAAGTCATACAGCTATGCTGCGCGAGTTTATAAAATACGATTCAAACTTTGAAATTGTAGAGTTAAAAGATGTTTTAAAATAATTTAAAAAGTAGATTGCGAAAAAAAATCCTGTTTGCGTTGGCAAACAGGATTTTGAATATGTACTATTTTTATAATTAAGAAAGAGCCGCTTTTACTTGATCAGCTGCTTCTTGAAATTCAACAGCAGATAAAATTGGCATTCCTGAATTATCAATTAATTCTTTTGCAATAGCTGCATTTGTACCTTGTAAACGCACAATGATTGGTACTTTTATAGCATCACCCATGTTTTTGTAAGCATCAACAACTCCTTGGGCAACACGGTCACAACGAACGATACCACCAAAAATATTAATCAAAATTGCTTTTACATTAGGATCTTTCAATATAATACGGAATGCAGTTTCAACACGTTTTGCATCAGCTGTACCACCTACATCAAGGAAATTAGCAGGCTCAAAACCAGCATATTTAATAAGATCCATAGTTGCCATTGCTAATCCAGCTCCGTTAACCATACATCCTACAGTACCGTCAAGATCTACATAGTTCAAACCTACTTCTTTTGCTTCCACTTCGATTGGGTTTTCCTCACGAACGTCACGCATATCAGCATATTTCTTTTGTCTGTATAAAGCATTATCATCGATATTTACTTTAGCATCTACAGCCATAATTTTATTGTCAGATGTTTTCAAAACCGGATTGATTTCAAACATCGACGCATCAGAACCTATGTACGCATTGTACAAAGAATCGATGAATTTAACCATTTCTTTGAAAGCATTTCCAGAAAGACCTAAGTTAAAAGCAATTCTTCTGGCTTGAAAACCTTGCAGTCCAACAGAAGGATCCACTTCTTCGGTAAAAATTAAATGTGGGGTGTGCTCCGCAACTTCTTCAATATCCATTCCACCTTCAGTAGAATACATAATCATGTTACGACCTGTAGCTCTATTCAATAAAACAGAAACATAAAACTCAGAAGTTTCACTTTCACCAGGATAATAAACATCTTCAGCGATTAAAACTTTATGTACTTTCTTACCTTCCGCAGAAGTTTGAGGTGTAATCAATTGCATCCCGATGATTTGTTCTGCAATTTCTTCTACTTGTTGTAAGTTTTTTGCTAGTTTAACTCCACCACCTTTTCCGCGTCCACCTGCATGAACTTGGGCTTTTACAACATACCAACTTGTACCAGTTTCGGTAGTTAATTGTTTAGCAGCAGCAACCGCTTCTACTGGACTATTAGCAACGATTCCGCGTTGAATGCGAACCCCGTAACTAGCTAAAATCTCTTTTCCTTGATATTCGTGTATGTTCATAATATAGAATTTGTCTGGATTCTGAATTTATTCCAGAATAAAAGTGCCACAAAAATAGCAAAATTAAACGTAACTGTTATTTTTTTTTTGATTTAAATGGTGTCTAAATTTCAATAGTCCAAACGAAACTACAACTCCTTTCAAAATAAAAAAATATAAAGATTAACTCCAAATTTGTTATAAATTCAAAAGCAAAATGATCAGTAAAATATTTCTTTCAAAACTATCAATCCATCGGCTTCTATTTGGTTTTCTCGTTGTAGAAAAATCAAATCGAATGCGTTAAAATCCTATTATTATGTTTTATTTAACCTTTTTCTACTATAACTGTAAAAACAAGCCGTTTTTAACTTTTACACCTATTATATGTTACTAAATCTTTAATTTTGTATAAAAAATATTAAGCATGAAAGTTAAAGAACAAGGCCTTTATTTGCCCGAATTTGAACACGACAATTGCGGAGCAGGATTCATTTGTAATCTAAATGGAATCAAATCAAATGATATCATACACAAAGCATTGGATATTCTAATCAAATTAGAACATCGAGGTGCGGTGAGTTCAGATGGCAGAACGGGAGATGGAGCGGGAATATTATTTGATATCCCTCATGATTTTTTTAAGAAAGTTTGTGATTTTGAAATCCCCGAGACAAAACAATATGCCGTAGGAATGGTCTTTATGCCCAAAAGTAAAAACCAAGTTGTTTTTTGTAAAACGACTTTCGAAACTTCGATACGCGATCAAAATTTAGAAATATTAGGATGGAGAGACGTACCGGTTGATGCCACTAATTTAGGACGAATTGCCGGTGAGAAAGAACCAACCGTGAAACAAGTGTTTGTGGGTAAAAAAGGCTTAGACCTAACGGAACAACAATTTAATGCTAAATTATTTGCAGCGAGAAAAATTGCAGAACATGCGATCCAAAATTCAAGGATTTCAGAAAGCCACATGTTCTATTTTTCCAGTTGTTCCACCACCACAATCATCTATAAAGGATTATTGATGCCGGAAGACATCAGTAGGTATTATACGGATTTATTAGATGACGATTTGGTAACCCGATTAGCTTTGGTTCATCAACGTTTTTCTACCAACACATTCCCATCTTGGGAATTAGCGCAACCGTTCCGTTACATGTGCCACAATGGTGAGATCAATACACTACGTGGAAATATTAGTCGCATGCGTGCTCGTGAAGAATTGATGAAAAGTGATGTTTTTGGTGACGATATCAAAAAATTATTTCCAATCATTTTAGAAGGAAAATCAGATTCTGCTTCAATGGATATGGTAATTGAACTGTTATTGATGACAGGCCGCTCCTTGCCGGAAGCTATGATGATGGTTGTCCCTGAAGCGTGGGAAAAACACCAGACGATGTCCGCCGATAAAAAAGCTTTTTACGAATACAATGCTTGCATCATGGAACCTTGGGATGGCCCAGCCTCTATTCCTTTTACTGATGGTAATGTTATTGGTGCTTTGTTAGATAGAAATGGATTGCGTCCATCTCGTTATACATTGACTAAAAGTGGTTTCGTAATTATGTCTTCAGAAATTGGTGTTCTTGATATTAAACCCGAAGATGTAGTGCAACATGGTCGTTTAGAACCCGGAAAAATGTTTTTGGTTGACATGAACGAAGGTCGAATTATTGAAGATGACGAGATCAAAAATGCTATTGTTACCAAACGTCCTTATCAGCAATGGCTGGATGAAAATTTAGTACAATTATCTCAAATACCGTATACTCATAATCAAATTCCTGTAGAAAATATTGATTTTGAGACCAGACAAAGACTCTTTGGATATACACTAGAAGACTTAAAGACCATCATAAATCCTATGGGAATCCAAGGGGCAGAGGCATTAAGTTCTATGGGAAATGATACTCCTTTAGCGGTTTTGTCAGATCAGCCACAGCTTTTGTACAACTATTTCAAACAGTTATTTGCTCAGGTTACCAATCCACCATTAGATGGGATTCGCGAAGAAATCATTACTGATATTAGCCTGGCTATTGGGGGAGATTATAACATATTTGATATTGTTCCAAAACATTGTAAGAAACTAAAAATTCAAAATCCAGTAATCTCAAATGAGGATTTGGATAAAGTAAAAAATATTGATCATGCTGATTTCAAATCAGTAACAATTACAACTTTATACGACATCGAAAAAGGAGTAAATGGTTTAGAACGCGCTTTAGAAAGAGCAGTTCAAGCTACTTTCAAAGCCGTTTCTGAAGGCTGTAATATTGTAATCATTTCGGATAGAGGAGTAAGCGAAAAAATGGCTCCAATCCCAATGCTATTGGCTTGTTCCTATATTCATCATTCGATGAACATCCTGAAATCTCGTTCTAAGTTTGGAATCATCATTGAATCTGCAGAACCACGAGAGCCGCATCATTTTGCCTTATTATTTGGTTATGGTGCCAGTGCAATCAATCCTTATATGGTGAATGAAATTATTCACAACCAGGTAAATGAAGGTTTTATTACTGGTATTAAAGCAGATTATGCCATTAAAAACTATAATAAAGCGATTGCAAAAGGGATCCTGAAAATCATGAATAAAATTGGTATCTCTACGCTACATTCGTACAGAGCAGCACAGATATTTGAAATTTTGGGATTAAATAAAACATTCACTTCTAAATATTTTCCCTACACTCCTTCCAGAATTGAAGGAATTGGTCTAATGGAAATCGAAAAAGAAATCAAAAAAAGATACCAGAAAGCTTTTCCAAATTCGAAAGTGAGTAATTTACTGCCTCTGGAAATTGGCGGAATTTACAGATGGAGAAGATCAGGAGAAAAACACATGTTTAATCCAACAACGATTTCTAAATTACAACAAGCGGTACGTTTAAATAGTCCTGAAAGTTATAAGGAATACTCTGACATGGTTAATGACCAAAGTGAAAATCTAATGACAATTAGAGGTTTGTTTGAGTTCAATAATCTGGATCCTATTTCAATTGATGAAGTCGAACCTTGGACCGAAATTGTAAAAAAATTCAAAACTGGAGCCATGTCCTATGGTTCAATCAGTCAGGAAGCCCATGAAAATCTAGCAATTGCTATGAATAGAATTGGTGGAAAAAGCAACTCTGGAGAAGGTGGAGAAGATCCAAAACGATTCCAAAAAGACTTAAATGGAGATTCAAGAAATAGTGCTATCAAGCAAGTCGCTTCCGGAAGATTTGGAGTTTCTATTAATTATCTGACCAATGCCAAAGAGATTCAAATAAAAATGGCTCAAGGTGCAAAACCCGGAGAAGGTGGACAATTACCCGGCGAAAAAGTAGTGCCTTGGATTGCCGAAGTACGAAATTCTACGCCTTATGTTGGATTAATTTCGCCTCCACCCCACCATGACATTTACTCTATTGAAGATTTATCCCAATTAATTTTTGATCTAAAAAATGCCAATCGTGAAGCCAGAATTAATGTAAAATTAGTTTCAGAAGTGGGCGTTGGAACGATCGCTGCCGGTGTTGCCAAAGCAAAAGCCGATGTGATTTTGATTTCAGGATACGATGGAGGAACTGGAGCTGCACCATTAACTTCACTACAACACACCGGTATTCCATGGGAACTTGGCCTTGCCGAAGCGCAACAGACCTTAATCTTGAATGATTTAAGAAGCCGTGTCGTATTAGAATGTGACGGACAATTGAAAACAGGACGTGATGTAGCTATTGCAGCTTTACTTGGAGCTGAAGAATTTGGATTTGCGACTGCTCCTTTAGTCGCATCCGGTTGTATTATGATGAGAGCCTGTCACTTGAACACCTGCCCCGTAGGTATTGCGACACAAGATCCAGAACTGAGAAAAAATTTCAAAGGAACACCGGAACATATTATTAACTTTATGTATTTTATTGCTGAGGAGTTAAGAGAAATCATGGCGCAACTTGGATACAGAACCTTAAAGGAAATGGTGGGACAATCTCAGAAATTAAATGTCAATAAAGCCATCAAGCATTATAAAGCCAGCGGATTAGATTTATCGGCTATTTTGTATAAACCTGAAAAAGCAAAAGAGGTTCCAAACCACAATACTACAACACAAGATCACGCACTAGAACACGTGCTTGACTTTGACATCATAAAAGCCGCTATTCCATCCATTTACAGGAAAGAGAAAACGAGAGTTACATTTGATATTAAAAATACAGATCGTTCCGTTGGAGCTATATTGAGTAATGAAATTTCAAAAATATATGGTGCACAAGGATTACCAGATGATACCATATTGGTAGATTTCACAGGTTCAGCAGGTCAAAGTTTTGGTGCTTTTGCAACTAATGGCTTGTCCTTTAAAATACATGGAAACTGTAATGATTATTTAGGAAAAGGACTTTCTGGTGCAAAATTAATTATTAAAGTTCCTCCTACTGCTACTTTTAAACCAGAAGAAAACATCATTATTGGTAATGTAGCACTGTATGGCGCTATTAGTGGCGAAGCCTATATTAACGGTATGGCGGGAGAACGTTTTTGTGTTCGAAACTCGGGAGCAACAGCTGTTGTTGAAGGAATTGGAGATCATGGATGTGAGTATATGACAGGTGGAACAGTGGTGATCCTTGGCAAAACAGGAAGAAATTTTGCAGCAGGAATGAGCGGTGGCATTGCGTATGTTTTTGATCCAAATAGAAAATTTGACGCTACTCTTTGTAATATGGAAATGGTCGCTTTTGAAACATTAGAAGATGATGACTTTACTAAACTGAGACGTTTAATAAAAAATCATTCATTATACACCAATAGTCCACTTGCAAAAAGAATTTTAGAAGATTGGGAAAACCAACGTAACCATTTTGTCAAAGTGATGCCTACTGATTACAAAAAGGCATTAGAAAGATTAGCCGAAGAAAAACAAATTGAAGAACTACTAGCACTATAGTTATGGGAAAGATAGGAGGATTTAAAGAATATACTAGAACGGATGAAAGCACTATACTAGTTAAAGAGCGTGTATCAAATTACAATGAGTTTACAATTCAGTTAGAAAAAGATAAAATTAAAGAACAAGGATCCAGGTGTATGGATTGTGGGATTCCATTTTGTCACAGCGCCTGTCCGTTGGGAAATTTAATTCCTGATTTTAACGATATGGTGCATCAGGAAGAATGGGAAAGTGCCTTGAAAATATTACAATCAACCAATAATTTTCCTGAATTTACGGGTCGTTTATGCCCCGCTCCATGTGAAAAGTCATGTGTTTTAGGAATTATAAGTGAGCCAGTAGCAATTGAAAATATTGAAAAAAATATTATCGAAAGAGGTTTTGCTGAAGGTTGGATCAAACCACAACCTCCAGAAGTTAGAACAGGAAAAACAGTCGCCGTTATTGGCTCCGGTCCTGCTGGATTAGCAGCAGCACAACAGTTAAATCGTGCAGGACACACCGTTACCGTTTTTGAAAGAGACAACGCCATTGGTGGATTACTACGTTACGGAATTCCAAATTTCAAATTAGAAAAAGGAATTATCGACAGACGTGTTACTGTTTTAGAAGCTGAAGGAATCACTTTTAAAACGAATATAAATGTTGGCGTAAACTATAGTGTTGAAGAATTGAATGCTTTTGATTCAATCGTATTATGCGGTGGCGCCACAGAAAGAAGAAGTTTACCTACCAAAGGAATAGAAAGTCAAGGAGTGGTGCAGGCAATGACTTTCTTGACACAACAAACTAAATCACTATATGGTGAAGTAATTCCAGGTCAAATAATGGCTACCGGTAAGGATGTGATCGTTATAGGTGGCGGAGATACTGGTTCTGATTGTGTGGGAACATCAAACAGACACGGAGCTAAATCAGTGACTAATTTTGAGATTTTACCTAAACCACCCGTTGGAAGAAGTGAAACTACCCCTTGGCCGTTTTGGCCATTGCAATTAAAAACGTCCTCTTCACATGAAGAAGGGTGTAATAGAAACTGGTTGATCAATACCAAAGAATTCATTTCTAATGAAAGCGGCCAACTTGTAGGTTTAAAAACCGTTGAAGTGGCTTGGGAAATGACACCGGGACAAAGACCTGAATTGATAGAAAAAGAAGGTTCAGAAAAAATTTGGCCATGTGATTTAGCTTTATTGGCACTGGGATTTACGGGTCCTGAAAAAACATTAAGTGATCAATTAGGATTAGAAACTGATATGAGAAGCAATTATAAAGCAACAAATTATCAAACGAATGTTCCTCATATATTTACTGCAGGTGACATGCGAAGAGGACAATCTTTAATTGTATGGGCAATATCTGAAGGTCGAGAGGCAGCCAGAGAAGTTGATAAATACTTGATGGGGTATACCAATTTACCTACCAAAGGAAATGGTGATTTACCCAACTTATAATTCTTGCTACCATTTTGTAACCCTTGACAGAAAAATTTGTCAAGGGTTATTTTTTTTTAAATCAACAATAGATGTTCAAATTATAACTTTTTGTTGTAATTTGTTAGAATTCAGTTATTAGCTTGTAGGACTAAATAAAGAGTAATAAATTTGCTGAAAATTAATAACCATGCAATCAAAAGACTTACTACAATTAGCAGAACAATTTGGCAGTCCAATATACGTTTATGATGCCGAAAAAATACAATCTCAATACAATAGATTAACTAAAGCTTTTTCTAAAGTAGATACGTTACGCATCAATTATGCCATGAAAGCATTGTCAAATGTTGCAATACTCCAATTATTAAAGGATATGGGAGCTGGTCTAGATACCGTTTCTATTCAAGAAGTACTATTAGGCCTTCATGCCGGTTATGCACCCGAAAAAATATTTTATACTCCAAACGGAGTTTCTCTCGAAGAAATTGAAGAAGTAAACGCGATGGGAGTTCAAATAAATATTGATAATTTATCAATATTAGAACAATTTGGGACTAAACATCCTAACGTACCTGTTTGCATTCGAATCAATCCACACGTAATGGCTGGTGGAAATACGAATATTTCTGTAGGACATATCGATAGTAAATTTGGAATCTCGATTCATCAATTGCCACACCTTGTTCGTATTGTAGAAAACACCAAAATGAATATTGTAGGCATTCACATGCACACTGGTTCTGATATTTTAGACATCGAAGTCTTTTTATATGCTGCCGAAATATTATTTGATGCGGCTAAAAACTTCAAAAATCTTGAATTCCTAGACTTTGGAAGTGGATTTAAAGTGCCATATAAAAAAGACGATATCGAAACGGACATCGAAGAATTAGGCAAAAAACTATCCAAAAGATTCAATGCGTTTTGTACTGAATATGGAAAAGAATTAACCTTGATATTTGAGCCCGGCAAATTTTTAGTTAGCGAGGCTGGCTTCTTTTTAGCTAAAGTTAATGTAGTAAAACAAACCACTTCGACTGTTTTTGCTGGAATAGACAGTGGTTTTAATCACCTTATCAGACCAATGTTGTACG
The DNA here is from genome assembly GCF_003984855.1 of Flavobacterium sp. GSP6. Taxonomy (NCBI): domain Bacteria; kingdom Pseudomonadati; phylum Bacteroidota; class Flavobacteriia; order Flavobacteriales; family Flavobacteriaceae; genus Flavobacterium; species Flavobacterium sp. GSP6. The sequence goes on along the minus strand of NZ_RYDO01000013.1, from coordinate 2,586 downwards.
GATCGCAACATCATATCGAAAACATCTCTAACCCCAAAGGAAAAGAACGTTTTTACTCCGTAGTAGGATACATTTGTGAAACGGATACTTTTGCAAACAACAGAAGGATTTCAGAAATCAAAGAAGGGGATATTTTATGTTTTAGAAACGCCGGAGCCTACTGCTTCTCAATGGCATCAAATTACAACTCCAGATACAAGCCAGCAGAGGTTTTATGGCTAAATGGGGAAGGCCATTTAATCCGTGCCCGCGAGAGTTTTGAAGATTTACTTAAAAACCAGATTCCGTTACCCATAGCAGCGACAGTCTAAAACAGGAATCCCATTTGTCCATGCAAATGGGATTTTTTTATTATTAACCCATAGCAATTTGAAACCTGTTTCATTCCAAAAAAAATAATCAATCCTTAACATACTGCGTGAAGTAGTTTCTTTACATTTGGAATTCTTACAAAAAAAAGAAACAATGAATAGACGGAAATTTTTCAAGAATGGTTCTTTATTTGCAATTGGCGCAACTGTACTAAATCCTTTTGAAGGCAATGCACAAAATAAATTTTAGCCTAAACAAGACTCTGAAAATCCTGTAAAATAAAAAACGCCCGTCTTTATCGTAAAGACGGGCGTTTTATTATTAAACTCGACTTAGGTTTATTTATCGTCATCTAAAAGTGTGTCTAACACTTCAGACTCCGTACCATTTGGAAAAGGAATTTTTAGCATTTGTGAAAGTGTAGGAGCAATTTGCGTAATATACTTTTTAGCATGCAACTCCCCTTTAGGAACTTTCCAACCATAAAAAAGCAACGGTACATGAGTATCATAGCTATTAAGTGTTCCGTGCGTAGTTCCGGTAGCTTGATACTGCATGTAACCCGCCTTATCTAACACCACAATTTCACCATTTTGTCTCGGATCATATCCCTTAGAAATAAAACTCAAAAAATAATCATCTCCGGAAGAAGCTAAAATTTCTTCCTCAGTATACACTCTTTTAACTTGCTCCTGTGTCATCAAAAACGTCTTAAAACTTTGTTTTACAACATTCATATCCAATCCTTTATTCTTAATAATTTCTGTATTAAAAAACAGATTAAAATTAGAATAATCCAAAACTAAATCAGCACCGAAACTTTCGTTAGAAAACTTTTTCAATGCTGCAACAATATCTTTAGAAGGTATATTTTTTACATTGTATTTATTATCTTTTAAATAATTTGGATTTTCGGCGCCTGCATGATCAGCAGTCAAAAAAAGCAAATAATTGTCTTTTCCAACCGTTTTATCTAAGTAGGTTAAAAACTGAGCAATAGTCTCATCTAAACGTAAATAAGTATCTTGCAACTCCATAGAACGAGGCCCAAAAGTGTGACCAACATAATCAGTAGAAGAGAAACTAACAGTCAAAAAATCTGTTATATCATCTTTTCCGAGGGATTCATTTTCTATAGCTTTCATCGCCAAGTCAGCTAAAATATCATTGCCAAAAGGAGTAGAACGTAAAATATCAGCCCCTTTTTCTTTATAAATTTCTTTCAAATCATAAGGAAAAACAGGTCTTTTAGTTTTATCCAATTTTCCTTCATATGGATTATCATCTGCAAGACTTTCATTATAAGTAGCAACCGGCTTAAATAAATCCCAGCCTCTATTGATATAATTCATATATCGTTTTTCTTCATTGAATTCTGTAACCCAATCCGGTAATGCTAAACCATAAAAAGTACTTGAAATAAAGGCTCCTGTTTTACTGTACCAAAAAGCCCAATTGGCAAAGTGACCTGCTGGTAAAATGGCACCACGATCTTTGATACTCAACCCGATTACTTTGCCTTCAAAATTTGTTGCCATTCTTAATTCATCAGTGATAGTAGTGCTTAAAAGGTTTTTTGGAGACATAGCCCCCTCATTTTCTAAACCATCCCCAACTGTTTTCACAGAGGCATCGTCAGTGCAATACAAATCCTTTCCTGTCGCTTTATTAAACCAATCATTCCCTACAATGCCATGAGTAGATGGTGTAGCTCCAGTAAAAATACTGGCATGACCAGGGGCAGTATAGGTGGGTACAAAATTATAATGCATGTTATGAAAAGTGTACCCCTTATCCATTAATCTTTTAAATCCATTTGATGAAAAATCATCCGAAAAACGATATAAATATTCCATTTTCATTTGATCCACAACGATACCAACTACTAATTTGGGTCTTTGTTGCGCTTGCAAATTTGACATAAGAATAAAGACACAAAACAAAAATATTTTTTTCATAATAAAAATTTTAATGTTACAAAAGTACATTTTTGATTTCGAAAAAACTTAACTATGGAAAATCTACAGATAAATTTAACGGTAACATAACCATTACAATCCTAGTAGCATGAAAACAAGTCAATAAAATTCTCAAACTATTAAAAAACTAATTTAATTAAAAAAATCTCGTTAAAAAAACTGCACCATAATAATAGAAATGGACATTAACAAAGAAAGGCGACGAACCGAGCCCGCATGGCGAACACGTGGTATCTATAAACAAAAGAACCCCAGTCTTTTCAGACTGGGGTTCAAATAAAGAAAGGCGACGACA